>CAMZFJ010000025.1 GCA_947306025.1 uncultured Fibrobacter sp. | reverse complement strand
GGGTCCACCGAGCCATACACCCTTGATTGGATAGCACAGCCCGCACGGCCCTCGTGATACACGCCTGGCAACAACCGCAGCCAGACACCCCGTTCGGGGGTCTAGTGAATATAGCAAAAGAAAGTGTCAAATTTTTGACAGTTTGAGTAAACAATCAACTCATTTTTGCGGGGAAGACAATTTCTTCAATGTCCACTAGCTTTATATTATTATTCTTTTTTGCTTCAGCGACAAGATTTTTTGCAAATCCAGATTCCGAAAAAAGATAATAGTATATGTCCGCATTTGCTTTTTGCGGTTGAAATTTGGCGACCATATCAAGATATTCACCATAATCAAACGGCTTGCCTTTAAACTTGCATTCACCGACTAGGTATTTACTTGAATCGTCAGAGATGGCCAGCAAGTCGATTTCAGTTTCCTGAATTTCTTTTTTGTCATTGCGACGAACGGTTGTTTTCCCCCACCAACGCCCCATTCGTTTATAGCGGAAAGGCAAACTTCCGATTTTCTGTGATTCCTTGACATATTCCCGACAAACGGTTTCAAATGCTAAAGAGGCAAACTCATGCAACTTGGGCTTGATTACGTAATCGTAAACCCCATTCACGTCGCCTCCTTCAAGATCAGAATAGTTAGCAAACACGAAGGCATACCAAAATCGAAAATAATTATCGGTCAATCGATACAAGCCGCGATTACGATTGCCCAGATTCTTTATTCCTTCATCAACAGAGAATTCTCGTTCAATGATTTCAAGTTCGATAAGATTTTTCAGATAAACGCTTGTTTTTGACGTATCATCAATCATCGACTTTTGACTGATATCGTTGAGTTTGGTCGCTCCTAAAGCTACGGATTCTATAATCGAGTTATACAAAAGAGTTTCTCGAAGTTCTTGCCGCAGCAAAAATTCCACTTCGCTATAAAGGGCACAACCTTTGGTAAGAATATTCCTTTTGATGTTCTCGTCAAGCGATAGAGCAGGATCGAATTGTCGCAGATAATGCGGAATACCGCCAAGAATGGAATAAGCAATAATTTTATCGCGAGCTGAGTATTTCGGAAAAAACTGAGCGGCCTCGTAAAAATTCATCGCTTCCATTTTATAAATACCGGTGGCCCTGCCATACAACGGGTTTTTCTCGGCAAGTAATTCGTTCTCGATGAAACTCATGGCGCTTCCGCAAAGCACAATCATGACGTTTTCGTCTTTGAACAATTCGTCCCAAAGGACTTGCAATATGGAGGGAACGCTCTCGTTGTTTTTGCACATGTAGGGAAATTCATCAATAACGAGCAGTCTTTTGGCCGATTTATACGGCAAGTCGATTACGCTCTTAAAAGCAGATTCCCAGTCAGCGAATTCGGTAATATAATTGGAGGCAGGAATTTTCTCATGCAGCATTTTTTCAGAAAAACTGCGAAGCTGGAGCTTGTCCGACACCTCACGGCAAGAGAAGAAAACGTGCGGTTTCCCTTTGCAGAACTCCCGGAGAGTTTCTGTCTTGCCAACGCGCCTGCGACCGTACAAAACCACAAGTTGTCCACCTTTAGATTTGTACTTGTCTTCCAAAAAAAGCAATTCTTGTTTTCTGCCGATAAACATATCACCTCGCTGCGAAAGCCAGATTTATCAAATCGTGATTTAGTAAATCGTGATTTGGTAAACAATATACATTATTTTTGAGGAGAAAACAAGGTTTTTGGGATTTCTCGACACACCTACTTATCGAAAAAAGTTGCCGTAAGCCCAGCGAATGCTTGTCTCACCGAATTTGGAAAGCTCTTCCATGATGCCATAGATGGCGTCCGCCTTGGCGTTGTCGCAGTCGATAATAAGGGCTATTTTCTTTTCCATGTTAGGGTATATATGAAAAAAGTGGTGGAGTGGCGTTACGAGGTTGGGGAAAAATTTCACAGAAATTGTAAAACCCGCTGTCTGGATTGATTATCAAGTGAATGACCTTGAAATGCATGGAAACATGCCATTAAGGAGCAAAACAGTAGGCGCCTTATAAAACAAATTGTCATTGAACGGCATAAAAATTGTGCTATCTGATGGCGCGAGGTAATTTGTGGGCGTGGTTCGTAAGGAACGTCTCTCTTTTTTGTATTACCAATAGAATCCGCACTTGCTAAAAATTAGCGAAAATTGCCTAAAAAAGCCAAAACATTTTTTGGGAGTGAAACGATGGACCGTCCAATCTCCACAAAAAAACAATTTGAAGGTATTTTTTATAAAAAAAGGACAATTATGAAAATACGAATGAAATTTAACCCACCTTACCCTACTCTGGGGCGGCAACTACAAATCATAGCTCAAGTATTAGACACAGACTCCGCCCCTGGCATCACTAAAAAACTAGAACATCTAGCCAATGATTCGAGCATCAATCTTGATTCTCTGATTGACGCAATAGAGCAAGTGTTTAAATTACCGTTTGAGTATCCAAAAGTTTGTTCCGGCTCTATCGTTTCTTCCTATAACATTTGCGAGGAATTCATTCAACAGTTGAAGGAAGACTTTTTCACTATCAATCAAGAAAATATTAATGGATGGACTCCTGAAACCTTCCCTAATAGAAATGAATTGTATAAATCTTTTATCCCCTTTATCTGCGGAACGATTTATGCCTTTGTCAAAAGGCTATTCAAGGATGATAATTTTACAAATGGAATCCTTTTGACGGAAAACCCTCTTCAATACGGACTCAATGTCATTTCGAAGAAATGTCCGCAGTTTATCGATTGTTTTCACAATACAGAACGAGATAAAGTCCAGCGATGGCTTGCGGGCAAGCAACTTCCCAATATGAGAAATCTGTTTGACGTCATCAATAAGGCAAAGGATGTTCTTGGAAATCATTACATACAATGCTGTGAAATTGCATTTGCTTCGCAACTTCTGCAAAAAACAGCCGAAAATGCTGAACCGGTATACAAGATTCAAGATTATTTCAACTCACTAATTGAGGGTTCCCCTTCAAATAACGATGATTTCAAGTATGACAATATTCATCTTGGAAAATGTTCTCTACTACAAAAACACTTTATTTGTGCGCAAGATGGCGTGCGATATTGCGCACAACAAAACCCTCCAACAACGCTTTTTGCTTTAGAGCAATTCGCAAGAGTTTGTGCAACACTGCAAATCAACAGTATTGCCGTAGAATGGCGATTTAATCTCCTTTGGGTATTGTCCTTAATTTATGAAGGACAATTTGATGAGGCATTAGAAACGCTCAAGACCGTTATGCCAAACCTTTTTTATACAACTGATATAGTTCGTGCAGCTATTTATGTAATAGACACCGAAAAAAAGACTAGTTGTAGTTTTTTCCGTGTTGCCCTAGCCTTAGGAGCTATTTGTGAAGACCGCCCCTTCTTAAAAATGATGAAAACCTACGGCATAGTCTTTGGATTATTCGGAAAACCGATGGATATTCTCAAAGAATCTTATAACAATGTTCCATATGTAAACAAGGGCTCACGAAGCAAAGATAATATAGTAGAAGATTGGGAAGTTGAACAATGGGCAAATGACTTTTTTATTCTTTTTTCAGAAAAAGATGTAAAAAACATTGAATCAATAAAAGACAAGAAAACAGATGTTCATTTGCCATTATTCATTGAGGAGGGAAAAGAGCCTAAAGTTCCTGTAAAGCCCTACAAAGCGCCATTTAAAATATCATGGAAGACTTATCCGCAGTTAGTATGGTTTACACAAATGAATGATGTTGATGCAGTAAAAATCTTGCTTGATGCGAAAGTCGATGTCAATGCGCTATCATCATCTGGAGAATCAGCTCTGTTGTTCGCCATCGAGAGCATGGTTTATAACACAATTCCATTTAAACCTAAGGAAGGCAAGGAAATTTTCCATTTGATAGTCTCTCATCCCCATGATCGAAAGACTCTCCTTACCCCAACCAACAAAAAGAAATTAACCTGTCTCGGTCAAGCTATATTGACAGGAGAAGTTGATGTCGTTCAAAAACTAATTGAAATGGGAGCCGACGTAAACCAGATTCAATCAACAGATCAACAGAGTCCCCTTTATAGGACAATTCAATATAGTGCTATGCCGAATATAATTAAACATTTTCAAAATCTGCGTTCCTGGACTCCCGAAATGTTAGATGGCATAAGACGAGGAAACGAGTTCTTTAGAAATATGACAAATGAAGAGGTTTATCGTTCTATGCTTTTGCAAAAAAACAACCCCATGTTAGAACAGGCTAAACAGTGGGTGGCTCAATATTTCAAAGAACAGCGACAAAAATGTTTATCTAAAGAGAAAATGTTCTCTATCGCCAAAGTACTTTTGGAGAATGGTGCGGACCCAAATCAAAGACACAACGTCAATGGCCTTATTGGTTACACCCCCCTTATGATGGCGGCAGAAAAGAATTTAATTGATCTATTTGAATTAATGATAAAGCATGGCGGAAATCCAAACCAAACCGCACGAAACACAGGTCCATATAGTTCTACAATTTCATGCTGGGAAATAGCATATTATTGGAAGTCAAATTCTATTCTCAAGTATCTTGAAGAAAATCGAGATCGATTCAAGTAAGAAATAAGTCTCCCTAAAAAGTCATAGCCGTGGTTCATACACCATGGCTTTTTTGCTCAAACATTTTTTGGGAGTAACTCGCTGTCTTTGTCATATTGAGTTTGGGAAGAAGAAAATCTAGTTTCTTAATACTTCGATGTTGAAGTAAACAAACAAAAGGAATCTCTATGAAATCGAATCAATCCCAAGCGAATCTTAACCATCATGCAGATCAGATGAACCCGAACAACTACCAGTACCAAGCCCGCATGGACAACCATGCCAACCAACTGAATCCCAACAACAAGCTTTACCAAGGAGAGAAAAAGTAATTCATTGATTTTGCCGGGCAACAGAAAAGGGCCGCTTTCTGTTGCTTGGTGAATCATTGTCTAACGCAAGTACATCTAATACATTCCAATGTAGCATTTTCTCCCTAAAAAAGTTCCTTTCCTATTGACAAAATTAACAATAGGCAGTAGAGCCCATTTTGACCGAATGGGCGGTGTACTTCTTCATTTAAAAAAAGGACTAAAAGCTATGTCAAACCTCTCCAACGACTCCAAAATCAACGAAATGTGTAACACGATGCTGAAAAGTGGTTGCTGGGTCCTGGCAAGACACGCCAAACACCCGATTCTACGACACCAGACTGAAGGGGCAACCAAATTCTTCATCGTTCCCTGTACGCCAAGCGATCCCAGGGCTTACGCCAACTTTAGGAGAGATTATAACCGCTACATCCGCCAATTCCTCATCGCAACTGGCGTCATCATCGCTTAACACCAACAAGGAGAAATTTATGTCTAGCTACACAGAAGCCGCCATCCCCATATGCGTCAACTGGCACGTTACCGAGACCTGCAATTACAGCTGCAAGCACTGTTTCGCCAAATGGGGCAAGCAACACGAAGCATGGGATGATTTCGATCAAGTCGAACACATTGTCAAAAACATTGCAGATTACGTCGAAGCGACACCTATGATTCCCAAGCATTTTCGCCTCAACATCGTTGGCGGAGAACCGGCGATGCATCCTGAAAAACTTTGGAATATCGTAAAAACGGCAAAGAATCACGGCGCCGAAGTTTCGATGATTACCAACGGAAGCCAACTTGAGGTCATCCGTCCGTTCGCCCACATGATTTCTGCAGTCGGGATTTCGATTGATTCCTTTAATCACGAAACGAACTTGAAAATCGGTCGCGCCAGCAACAGCAAAACATCGTCTTTCGAAGACATCAAGGAAAAAATCAAGTTTGTTCAAGAAATCAATCCGAAACTCAAAATCAAGGTCAACACGGTTGTCAACAAGTACAATTTCTCCGAAGAAATGCTGTATTCGGTTCTTGCTCTCAAGCCCTACAAGTGGAAAATATTACGACAGATGCCGTTTGGCGAAAACAATGGCATTTCTGACTTCAAATTTTATTCGTTTATCTGCAATAATTACAAGGAGCCAAAGTATCACAATGGCAACTGCGAAATAGCCATTGAAGACAACAACGCCATGACAGAGAGCTACCTGATGATTTCTCCGGACGGTCGCCTGTTCCAGAACGGGAGTGCTGAATACAGCTACAGCCGCCCGCTGACGGAAGTGTCCTTTGCCGAAGCCCTTAACGACATCAAGTTCAACGAAAGCAAATTCGACGGACGTTACGACGGTAGTTACACTTGGGAAGCAGTCAATTCCATGAAGAAATTTTTCAATATTGCAGACCCTACTTCAGATTTAGATTCAATTTTCAATTTCATATAATCAGCAATACGCTTAACGACCAAGAAAACCTCCCCCAAGCGCAGGGCTTGGGGGCATTTTCAAAAAGCAAAATTTTTTAGCCTGAACCTTGAAATTCTTGAATTCTTCAAGATTTGAAAGTTGACGAACAATCGGGCGATGTTTTTTTCATTTTGCGCAACGCATTTTGCTAAAAAAATTTATTTTCCAAACTGACGGAGAAATTGAATTCGGATTACAGACTCGCGAGGAACTCGACGAAGCGGGAGCGATTATGGCCAGGGCGTCGTTTCGGAATTTTTAACTTATATACAGGAATACGTACAAGAGCGTGGCGGCAAGCAGTTAGCCTTATTTACCAATTCACGGGAAAACCTCGCTTTTTACAGCAAACGCGGCTACAAAGTTTTTCACGAATGCGAAATCAAGCATAATGGCCGGAAAATCGGAAGCTGGAGTATGAAAAAAACTCTTTCTTCACCCGCACTATGAGTGAAGCGATTAACAATGTTAATTGTACCGAATTCAGTATAATTATACAATCGCGCGAGCCACAGTAAAAACACTTACTACACTTTTGCATTTAAACGCAAACTGAAGTTTCCAAATTTTCACTCTAAATGTTACTTTTGGGGCATAACAGGAGCGTATATGATGTTTGGTTTTCGTACCCTTTTCGCATTGGGTCTGTTTGGCGTTTTCGCCACGGGCGCTTTTGCTCAGGATTTTTGCAACACCGCAACGCACAGCGGTGAAAGCATTACCGTCACGAGCAACGGCATTAACGATATTGGAAACTACAATTACGAATTGTGGGCAGACATCGGCGACAATTCCGCCACGTTCTACACAGACGGTTCGTTCTCTTGCGAATTCAGCAACGTGAACGATTATCTTTGCCGTGAAGGAATCCGCTACGGCATGAATAGCGGGCTCAAGTACACTGACCTCGGCCATCTTTTCGCAGACTTCAAGTTGACCGACCCCAAATTTTCAACTTACTCCAACGTGACTTACTCCTACATTGGCGTTTATGGCTGGTCGCAGGATCCGCTCATCGAATGGTATATCGTCGATAACTGGAGTCCGTATCGCCCGAACTGGATCGGCAAATCCACGGCAAACTGTGACGAATGCGGTCTGCGCGGAACAATCACAGTTGACGGCGCCACATACGAAGTCTACGTCGACAAGGTCCAGCGCGGTTCCATCGAAGGCGACAACACTCCGTTCACGCAATATTTTAGCGTGCGCAAGAGTAAGCGTTCTTGCGGAACCATCGACATCACGGCACATTTTGACGGTTGGAAGAGTCTCGGACTCGAACTCGGCAATTCCATGTACGAAGCAAAGGTCCTTGGCGAAGCCGGCCAATACCCCGAAAACGGTAACGCTTCTGGCACTATCGATTTCGCTTACGCAAAGGTCTACACCGGCGAAGCAAGCACAGCATTGCACGCTCCGAAATTTGCGGCAACATCAAATCAAAATTTACAAGTTTTCGATATGCAAGGCAAGTTGCTTGGAACAGTTAGCATCACGCAAGGCTCTAGCTTAAGCGCGGCAATTAAGAACAAGTTCCATAGTACCGGCATCTACATGGTCAAGCAAGGAAGCGCCATGAAAAAAGTTGTTGCCAAATAAGGCTTCAACACAAAAAGTTTCAATATCATAAGTCAACCCACACCGATAATATCAAAGGCGGTCATGCATACCGCCTTTTTCGCGTTTATTGCGAATAAAAATTTTATATTAACAACACCGAATTCCAGTAAAGAGCTATTACAGCACACTTTTTATGAACATGCAAAAGAAAGTCGATATGCCAAAAACAAACATTCCTACATCACAGCAAATCAAAACAGGCTTTTCCTCTTATATCAAGGCGCTGCGCCTTATTTGGGCGAATCATCTCGTTAGATATTTACTGATTCCAGTTCTCTTGAATATCATCGTTGTTGTGGCACTCGTATTTTCGGGCGTTGGCATTGGCGACTGGATTAACGGCATCATCGAGCGTAGTGTCGAAAACATGAACGGCTGGATTCACGCGGCGATGATTGGCATCAAGATTATCCTCCCCATCGTTTTCTTTGCGCTCTTCATTTTCATCGGCGGAACGATTGTCAACATTTTGATGTCGCCTATTTATACGCTCCTTTCAGAAAAGACAGAAACGATTCTTACCGGAAAAGAATTTCCGTTTGATTTCAAACAAACGCTAAAGGATGTTTTGAGAGCAATCATCATCGTCCTGAGAAATACGATAAAGCAACTATTCCTCATTGCGCTTTGCCTGCTCTTGAATTTTATACCTGTCGTCGGAAGCGTTATTTCGCTCATCCTGATTTTCATCATCAACGCTTACTACTTCGGTTACGGTTTTATGGATTACACTTATGAGCGCTGGCGTTTATCACCCAAAGAAAGCCGCAAGGAAACACACAAATTAAAGTACATAGCGTTTGCAAACGGAGCTGTATATTCATTACCGCTTTACCTTTTCTGCGGAACATTCATCGCTGCTTTTATCGGTGGCGTTTCGGCAGTCGCTGCAACGATTTCGCAGATTGAATTTAGAGAAAAGCAGGCGTAATTCATTTTTCTATTTTTGCAATATGCTCAAGAACTACATTTTTGATTTGGGCGGAGTCCTCTTAGACCTCTGCATTCAAAACGTCAACAAGCAATTTATGGAATTAGGCTTGCCCAGCACAGAGCTTACGGAAGGCGGAAGCATCTACAAGCTGGCAGAAGATTACCAGCTCGGCCGGGTGAGCACGCAGGATTTTTGCAAGTTGGTCGCGGAGAAATGCTTGCCGGGAACAACGCTCAACGACATTGAACAGGCATGGAACTCCATTTGCGTCAACATTGCCGAACGCAAGTTAGAAGCGCTCCGCCGCCTGCGTAAAACAGAAGGTGTCGCAAGCATTTCACTCTTGAGCAACACCAACGAATTGCATTGGGAATATTGCTGCAAAAATTGGTTCAACGCAAACGGCAATAAACCAGAAGACTTTTTCGACCGCATTTTCTTGAGCCAGGAACTGCACCTGCAAAAACCGGATCCCGAAATTTTCAAAACCGCCATCCGCGAACTCGGAGCCTCCCCCGCCGAAACAATTTTCCTTGACGATAGCGCCGTGAACACCGCTGCGGCAGCCTCCTGCGGACTGCAAACGCTGACGGTTACGCCTGATGTAGACTGGGTCAGAGAACTCGGAATTTAAACGATTCTACACATAGAAAATGCAAAGAATCGCCGTAATTATAACAGCACAAAACAACGAACACATAAAGCCTCCAAAAAGTACGACGCTACAACTTCAATTTACGATTTTATAATGTCATATAATGACATTCCGTACATTTTCAAAAAAAATGCTACCAAACAACGATTTTCACCGCATTTGGTAGCACATTTTCGCGATTTCGCGGTTTTCAGCCGCACAAAACGTCCACCGCCAAGCCTCAGAGACCATAGGCGGACATTCCTTTTTTTTACACGAGCTGTCCCGGAAGCTTCAGCTTCACCTTTGGCGGGAATTGCTTATCGAATTCCTCGCAAGCCGCCTTGTCGATAAAGTAGCCCGCCGGGTCGCGATATCTTCCGGTAATCCCGTCGAGGAATCCGGGCGTGAGTTCCTTGATTAAGAAATAAGGAGCATCGCCGTCCGGATCGTCGGCATAGCGGATTCCCTTGGAAGTCGCCACGACAAAACCGCACTTTCCATAGAACTGGATGTTGCCGCACATGGCAACGCAACCGCCGTTCATTTCACGGGCGCGTTCCATCGCATAATCCAGCAAACGTTTGCCATAGCCCATGCGTTGCAAGTCCGGTCGCACGCTGATGGGTCCAAACGTCACCATGCGCAAGGCATGCGGCGGTTCACCATCGACCATGATTTCGGACCACGCGAACATCACATGTGCGATAAGTTCGCGGGAGCCGTCATCCAAGACGCATTCCATCACAAGCGAAAGTTCGGGAATGTAATCCGGGCGGTCGCGGAAGCAATGAAGCACATAATGCTCTTCGCAACCGGGACGGTAGACGTTCCAGAAAGCTTCACGGGTTAAATTTTCAACAGCAAAAAAGTCGGCAGAGGTTTCCTGCCTGATAATGATTTCAGAATGTTTGTTCATGTTTATTTTTTGGTCACCTCTAAAAGGTTCCCACCTTTTGTTTTTCCGCATTTTGCGGGAGTTTCACAGAAGGGCAGGCCACATCACTCGATGCAACCTGCATTAAACAATGAACCAATTTTGGATATTGAGCATCCAACTCCGAGTTAAAGGTTGTAGCTCAAATATACAAATTACTTGTACATGTAGCTTGTCCCATTCGGGAACTTGATTTCCTTCATGCCACTGGTTTGCACCTGAGCCACAGACTTCACTTCGCCACCGTAAAGGATATAATTGCCTTGGTATGTCGGCTTGAATGCAGCCTTGTCGGAACCGTAGTAGCTATTGCTGTTGTAGGTCATTGCCGTGCACCCAGGAACATCCATCGTGTAGTTGCCAAACGCGAGGAGAACGCCGCCGGTAATTGTAAATCCGTCATCGGTATCGATGAGACCACCGGCAAAGTTGTAGGCGCCGCAATTGTTTCCGCCTTGCTGACCGCCCATGCCCGGGAAGCCGCCCATGCCGCCGCCTCCACCCCAGCCGCCACCGCCGCCGAAGTTAAAGCCACCGCCACCCATGCCGTTTTCGTAGCTCTGGCCCGTGATTTCAACAATCACCACGCCGCCAGTCATTTTTGCAGTACCGTTAGCATCTAACCCGTCAACCATGTTGCCCTTCACGCTAATGTAATGGTATCCACCGCTGATGGTGATATAGCCACTGCTTTCACTGAACATGGCCATGGAACTATTGGGGTTCTTGGGGCCGCCACCGCCGTTCCAACCGTCGTTAGTCCCAAACACAGAAGTGATACCGCCCTCGGCAAAAATCTGGTAAGCCTCAATCGCTTCGAGAGACGTAACAACGTTGATCGTGGAACCTCTCAAGTACAAAGCGGAATCCGCGTGGATGCCCTTCTTCTTTGTCGAGATGGTCACGTCACCGCCGTTCATGTAAACGCGCCAGTTGGTACGAATGGCGGAAGAATCCGACTTCACGTCAATGGTGCCGCCGTTGACATAGATGTACTTTTCGGCAGAGATACCCTTGTTGGGGGATTCAATCTTGATGGTTGAAGCCTCGGTGGAATCGCTTACGAGAATGTAGTTGGCCGCCTTGATGCCGCTCTTGTGTCCCTTGATGGTGATGTTGCCGCCAGAGATTTCGACATAGCCCTTGCCGGCCACTGTGTCCTTGAAGGCGCCTCTGTTATCTTCCACGCATTCATCGCTTTCGAGGCCGTCACCAGCCTTAGCGGTGATGTTCAAGGTACCGCCCGAAATTTCGAGACTGCCCTTGCCCTTGATGCCGTCATCGCTTGCAACAACGGTAATATCGCCATACAGACCGACGCCGCGTTCGAAATCTGAATACA
>CAMZFJ010000024.1 GCA_947306025.1 uncultured Fibrobacter sp. | reverse complement strand
ATTCCGCAACGCAAGTTCTTGCTCAAGACGATTCCATACTTTATTGATGCCGAGCGGATCAATGCGAACTTGCCTGAAAAACGCCGTCGCCCGCTTGGGTTTATCCAGACGCCGCAAAGTTTCTATACGCCTGATGTTTTCCAGCACAATCTTTATGCAGAACGGATTGTCCCGAATGAACAGGACTACTTTTATGACGTGATTGAAGCGGCGAAGACTTCGAGCAACAGCGTTATTTATGGTGGCTCGAATACGATTCTTTCGCGCAAGGCTCTCGAAGATATTGGTGGATTTTATACAAAGTCTATTACGGAGGATTTTGCAACGGGCATGCTGATTGAATCCGCTGGGTATGTGAGCCTTGGACTTTCCGAAGCGCTTGCGTCTGGCGTTGCGCCGTCTTCGTTTCAAGAACATGTGCAGCAGCGCACCCGTTGGGGGCGCGGTGTGATTGCAACGGCAAAGCAATTGAAGTTTGTGCGCAATCGTAAGTTGAATGTTTCGCAAAAGTTGAGCTATTTGAGTTCCGTGCTTTATTGGTTCTCGCCGCTCAAGAATTTGATTTACTTGATTTCGCCGTTGATGTTTGCGGTGTTCTGCATCCCGATTTTTAAATGCACGTTGATTGACCTTGCTCTTTTCTGGTTGCCGATGCACTTGTTACAAATTATAGCGCTCCGTATTACGAGCCAAGGCAAGATTTCTGCGCAGTGGAGCGGTATTTACGAGACTTCCGTGATGCCATTCCTCTTGTTCCCGATTATTAAGGAATCGCTTGGAATTACACTTTCGACATTCAAGGTGACCAAGAAAGAAAAGTCGAGCACTCGCCGCGTTATCGACAAGCGGAGTCTTATGCCGTTTGCTGTTCTTTTGGTGCTCACGCTTGCGGGAATTGTGCGCATGACGTATCTGATGGTGGCGTTTGAATACATCGGTATTTTGGCGGTGTTGTTCTGGCTAATCCGCAATACGTACTATTTGACGATGTGTTTGTTCCTTGGTGTAGGCCGCGATTCCGATGGCGAAAACGTGAAGGTGTTTGCCGCCGAATTCATCACGCTTTTCAAAGGCGATGGGCAACAAATCGAAGGTGTGACGACCAAGCTCACGGAACATTCTGTCGATATTTTTACGGATGAAGTTGATGTCCTTTATTTAGGAGAATCGGTTGCACTTGAAATTTCTAATGAGGCTTATGATTTGAAAATCAAGGGAGCGATTGTCTCTATCCGTCATTCTTATAATCCAAAAGTTCCGAGCGTTTATACGGTCGAGGTTCTTGATTTTGCAGGGCAGAAAGATGAGTATGTGCAAATGCTTTACGATCGCACTCCGACTTTACCGCAGCGTTTGCGTCTAAGAGATGATTACTTAGGCAATCTTTGGAAAAATCTTGGACAAAGGATTATAAAAATTTAGCGGACCATTGGTGCCCGTGTCATTAATGTTGGAAAATAGGTTTTGTCTATATAGGAGAAAATTGGTAATGAAATACTCGCTTTGTTTTTTAATTGCTTTTTTTATGCTAAAAAGCGGCATTTTTGATTTGCGTAGGCGGCTTTTTTGTAAAATCTTTTTGTGAAATTGATATATATTTATAAACAACTCACCCCAAAACGGCTGGGAGCATCTATATGAATTTTGATCAATTACTGTCGGACCACAGAGGTAAGGCTTGTATTATATCTGTTGAATATTTCCCTGATGGATCGTATGGGAATATTCGCGTTGTTGCTGGTAACAAGGCTCATTGTGCCGACATCGAAGCCCTGACCCATCAGCCGTTTGTTCCGGGCTGCCCTTACGAGGCCTGTTTCCCGAAGAATCCGAATTTCGAAGATCACTGCTACCATTGTGCGCGCGAAGGCAAGCCAATTCATGCTTATGTGAATCTTTACATGATGAATCTGTGGCTTAACATGTTCCTGTTGCCGCTGGATTCTGATAAAGAAAATATCGGTTATTGCTTTTATTGCTACGACGTCGCCCCCAAGGCAGACTCTTCTGCGATGGCAGACCTTTCTGCAGAAACGGCGTCGGATGTGCTGAAGGCTTGCATCAAACTGCGTGGCTCGGATGATATCAGGCAGGCGTTCCAAGAGGTTATTGGAGATATCCGTGAAATTTGTGGTTCCGATCATTGCTGCATTATGCTTGTGGATAATGAAAAGAAAATTTGTACAAATTTCGCAGAATCGATTCGTCCTGGCTCAACCTTACTCCCGTTATCGAACTACATCGATGGTTTTTATGAAATTGTAAAAACGTGGCCGGACACATTGGATGGCAGTACGTGCCTCATTCTGAAAGATGAACACGATATGGAAAAGTTGCGGGAACAAAACCCGCTTTGGGCTACAACGCTTGAACAGGCGAATGTCCATAGTGTCGTGTTGTTCGCTCTCCGACATGGCAAACAGCATCTCGGTTATATGTGGGTGCTTAATTTTAATGTTGCCGAGGCCATAAAGATCAAGGAAACTCTGGAAGTTACGACGTTCTTCCTTGCTTCTGAAGTGGCTAGCTATCAGCTTTTGAATAAGCTAGAAATCATGAGCACGATTGATTCCTTGACAAATGTCAAGAACAGAAATGAGATGAACAATCGTGTCGACTTGATTGTTGAAGGTAGCGAGCCTGTACCGAAAGCCGTGCTGTTTGTGGATTTGAATGGTCTCAAGCGTGTGAATGATGAACAGGGACACAGCGCTGGCGACCGCATGTTGCGTGAAGCGGCTTCGATTTTGCAAGCTGTATTCCACGATGGTGCTGTTTACCGTGCTGGTGGCGATGAATTCATGATTCTTGTGAATGAGATTGATGAAGATGAGTTGCAAAACCGTGTTGCTCGCGTTCATTTCTTGTCGGGAAAAACGGAATATGTTCGCTTCTCGATTGGCATTTGCTATGGCAAGAAGGATATTCGTAAGGCTATGCGCCTTGCTGATGAACGCATGTACGCTTTCAAGAACGCGTACTACGAAGCACATCCTGAATTGAAGTACAGATAACAAAGTAATCGAAGATAAATATAATTGCAAAAGATTTTGCCCCCCTATTACGAATAGGGGGGTATTTGTGTAGTAATGTTTTCTTTTGTATATTTTAGGCGATGCTTGCCGCTCTTCTCAAGATGACTCGCCCCGTCAATATCGTAATCGCCGTGATTACGTTGCTTGTAGGCTATGAATTGCTGGGGGCGAATTATCCTTATTTTATAATGGTTACGTATGGCGAATCAGCCTTTCGCCTTGGATGGGTAATACAGGCGCTCGGGTTTGCTTTTGCCATTGGCTTTGCAAACATTCAGAACGACATTTTGGATTTGGAAAGCGACAAGATGAACCGCCCGGAACGCCCGCTTGTGACTGGAAAGGTTTCGGTCAAGGCTGCACGCAGGACGTGGGTTGCCATGTTTGTCTTGATGCTTTTCTGCGGGCTCTTCGATACCATTTTGCAGAATCTCGGATCGATCGAGATTCAGATAGGTAAGCTGGATGTTGTTTACAATTCAAACAAACTTTGGAATGGCTTTGTTGCCGCCACATCACCGCTTTGGTTTTTCGTGCTTCTCGGAGCGCTCCTGATTGCTTACAACAGGTGGCTCAAGCATATTCCGCTTATAAAGAATATGACGATTGCGATTTTGTGTACGACTCCTTTGCTTTTTGCGCTACAGAATTTCTACAGCTTTCTGCACCCGTTCCCCGAAAATTTTGTCTCCAGTATTTTTCCTGCAATCGGCTTTGCGTTCTTGCTGACGTCCGCACGTGAAATCTACAAGGACTTGGAAGACGAAACAGGAGACCTCAAGGCGGGTATTATGACGTTCCCGCTTATAGCAGGTGCCGCAACTGCGAGGCGTCTTGCCGGAGCGATTGTCCTATTTACCTGGATTTCGCTACCAATCCCGGTGTTCTTTTGGGGAATGCAACCGCTGTTCTTGTATATCACGGGCATAGTGCTTACGCCTTGCTTTGCCTATGTACTTTACCAAGCTCACAGGAAAAATTACAGGCGAGCCCAAACCGCTGTGAAAATCGGAATGTTCCTGGGCCTGATGGCGCTCCTGGCGAGCCTCTAGTGGCTATATCTTTTGCGGTGCGCTCGATGCCCGTATTTTAATTTTATTGTTAGGTGAATTTTTGTGCAGTAAAATTCTATATTTAGAATATGAGACTGCCACGCGAAAACCGTACTTATGTTGCAATCGACTTGAAGTCGTTTTTTGCGTCCGTGGAGTGCGTGCTGCGTGGACTTGACCCGCTGACGACGAACCTGGTGGTTGCCGATGCGAGCCGTACGGAAAAGACGATTTGCTTGGCCGTAACTCCGAGCCTTAAAGCGTATGGGATTCCTGGGCGTGCGCGATTGTTCGAAGTTATTCAAAAGGTACGCGATGTGAAACGCCGGACGGGCGAAAAAATCCAGTACATTGTGGCGCCTCCGCAAATGGCGAAGTATGTGGAATATTCTACCCACATCTATGAAGTTTATTTGAAATACGTGAGCGAAGAAGACATTCATGTTTACTCGATTGATGAATGTTTTATCGACTTGACGCATTACCTTTCGCTGTATAAAAAGTCGGCACGTGAACTGGCAAAGGATATGATCCGCGATGTGCTTGAAACGACGGGGATTACAGCAACGGCGGGCATCGGGACAAACCTTTATCTTTGCAAGATTGCGATGGATGTGATGGCGAAGCATGTCGCGCCTGATACAGATGGCGTACGCATTGCGGAACTTGACGAGATGACGTACCGCAGGGAACTGTGGAGTCATCGGCCGTTGACGAGCTTTTGGCAGTTGGGCCGCGGCATTGCGGAGCGCTTGGAACATTGCTATTTGAATAATGGTCGTGGCATCTTTACGATGGGCGACCTTGCGCGTGTGAGCGTCAAGAATCCCGATGCGCTTTACAAGATGTTTGGCGTGAATGCCGAAATTTTAATTGACCATGCATGGGGCTATGAACCATGCGGAATTGCCGAAATCAAACGGTATAAATCCAAGACGCATAGCATTGGCGGTGGGCAGGTTTTAAGTTGTGCGTACGACTCTGCGAAAGCGAAAATTGTTATCCGCGAAATGGTCGATACGCTTGCGTTGGACCTTGTTGAAAAAGGTCTTGTGACGAATGGCCTTACGCTCCATGTGGGCTACGACCGTGAAAATGTGGATAAAGGAATTTATCATGGCGAGACTGTTGTTGACGGTTATGGCCGTACGATTCCAAAACCGGCACACGGAACCGCACCGCTCATGAATTACACTTCGTCGGCATCGACGATTGCCGAAGCGGTGATGAAACTTGCCGACCGCATTATGAATCCGATGCTCACTGTGAAACGCTTGAACTTGACGGCAAATAATGTTTTAAGCACGACGCAAGAGAGCTATGACTTGTTCACGGATGTGAAAAAAGTGGAACGCGAAAAGAAGATGATGCTTGCGCAAATTGCGATAAAAAAGCGCTTTGGCAAGAACGCCATTTTTAAGGGCATGGACATGCAGGAAGGAGCCACAACTCGTGAACGCAACGAACAAATCGGAGGGCACAAGGCATGATGCGGCTTTGCCGCAGTTTTGAGTTTGGAGTTACTGAGGTTGCTTCGCAACAGTTATGAGTTCCGAGTTACTAGTTACTAGAGAATTTCATATTAAGAATTCTAGTAACTAAAGAATCTCTAGTAACTACTAACTAACATCTGGTAACTGCGCCGAAACCACGATTATTTCTCTCTCTCGTCTTTCGTCTCTCGTCTAAAAATAACCACTAATCACTAACCACTGCATACTGTTTACTAACCACTAATCACTGCATTATGCTCGACAACTACAAAGATATAATCGATTTGCCTTACCCGCGGGACGATTGGAATTTCTTGATGAAGCATCCGCGGATGTCGATTGAATCTCGTGCTAAAATATTTAGCCCGTTTGCTGCTTTACGTGGTCATAACGCCAAAATAGCAGAGACCGCTGAACGCCATTTAGAAGACAATCGCGACGAAAAAATGCTAGAAAATATGGACTTTTAAGACGTAAAAAACAGACTTTAAAGTATTTGTGACGCTTGTCGCATGTTCTGTTGGAAAATCTTAGCTTTTTTGCTTTTTTTCATATATTTTGTAGGATTGGTCAGACATGATAAGAAAAGATTTGAAGGGTAATGCAATCATTGAATCCATAGCGGATGAATATGATTGTGTTTGCTACGTTGACTTGAAAAAAAATCCTGAAGATGACGATGTTGAGATCTTTCATATAAGCCCGTTTCTTGTGACTCGTGTTCCTGCTCTTCAGGGTGAGTGCAATTTCCATAAACGTTTGGATATTCTTTGCAATAATTTTGTTTGTGATAGTGATCGCGAAGTTTTTTATAAAAGTACTCGTCGTGAAATTATTCTAGAAAATCTTGAAAAGAAAACGCAGTATGTAGTTCCTTTTAAGTGTGATATTGACGGCAAAGAAGTGTATTTCCAAATGGGCTTCTTTGCGGACCGTGATGAATCCAAAGCGCTTAAAGGGATTGTGATGCGACTGCGCAATGTCGACCGCGACATTCGTTCAAAACAGCGCTACGAACTAGATCGCCATCTCAACGAAAGCATTGTCATGAAGTTTGGCGAGCAAGTGGAATCTGTGTTTGTCTTTAATCCGACAAGGAATACGTTTAGAACGCTTTATTGCAAGGAAGAACTTAAAGGCTTTTTCCCGCTTGAAGGAAACTTGCAAAGTACCGGTGAATTTGTTGCCATGAATGTAATCCATCCGGCCGATCGTAAGATGATACGTGAAGGTCTTGATAGGAAACGTATTCTTGAACGCCTTTCTCATGAACACAGCTTCCGTTATTTGTTCCGTGATATTGCGCTTGGGTATGCTCGCTGGTACGAAGTCCGCGTGATGCGTTTTGATATTGGCGAAGAAAATGAATTTTTGGTGGGCTTTGTCAATAAAAATGAAGAGGTCATTACTCAAAAAATCAATGAAAAAGTTCGCGATGAATTTGCAAGTATTTATCTTATTGATCTTGAAGAAGTTTTGGTCCATGTTGTTCGCCAGTCTAAGTATAACATGGTTGATAAAGCAAAGGAAGTTTATAGTTACGGTGAAGCCTTTAGCAATGCGCTGACTTTTGTTCACAAAGATCATCATGAACAATGGAAAAAATTGGGTGATGTCAATTACCTAAAGCAACTATTTGCAAAAGATGATAGTCGTGAGTTAATCTTTAAGCATTTGACTGAAGATGGCTCTTTCTTTTGGTGCCGAAGTGTGTTTAGAGTTCTGGACAGAATTGATGGTGTCCCGGTAACGCTCGTGTTGACGAGTACTTCGATAGATAGGGACCAATCTGAACGTCTTAGCATGAACGAAAAACTGGAACACCAGAAAAAAGAATTGGAAGTCAACCTTTCGATTATCGATGTGCTGGCGTCAGAATATTCATCGGTCATGTATATCAATCTTTTAACGGATGAAGTGATTCCGTATTCCATGAACGAGATGTCAAGGCATTATTACGGTGCAATGTTAAAAGATGGAATAAAGTATAATGATGCATATTTGCATTTTGTACACGACTTTGTTTACGATGCCGATAAAGAGAGAATGCTTGAGGCTGGCGATATCAGAAATATCAAGGCTTTCCTTAGAAATAATAAGACTTATGTCGCTCTTTTCCGTTCGAATCTCGCTGGGCAAGTGCGTTACAGCGAAATGAAGTTTGTCAAGGTCAATGCTGTGAACGAAGAGCCGACGGCGATGGTTGTTGCTTTTGCCGACCGCGATGAAGAAGTCAGTGCCCGCTTTGTGCATGAAAAAATTATGGCGGAATACGAGGCAATCCTCCTTTGCGATTTGTCGAATGATACGGCCCGTGAAATTTTGCCATCGAAGAAAGTTGATTTTGGCGATAAAAGGCAGCGTAGCACTTGTTCTTATCGCGCTTATAGAATGGTGCAACTTGTCGATAGCGAATACAAGGATGAATGGCTTCGTCTTGCAAGCCCGCAGTATATCCAGCGATTGCTGGCTTATGATGATCGTCGTGAATTGCTCTTTAAGGCATCCCGTTTTAAGGATCCGTGGCTGAGTTTTGTAATGCAGGTTGTGGAACGTCGGAATGGTGTCGCGACTCTTGTCATTATGACGTTTTCTGTTGTGGATAAAAAACGCGCCGAAAAAATCCAGCTGAACAAGATGATTGCGGAACAGAAAGAAGAACTGGAACGCAATATTTCCATTATTGAAGCGCTTTCTGCTGAATACACATCGGTTTATTACATCAATCTTGAAACAGAAGAGATTACGCCTTATTCCATGAATAAGACGACTGCGAATTCTTTTGGCGAAACGTTCAAGCGCAATGTCAAGTATTCGGCGGCGTATTCTGTTTATGTAGATAAGTTTGTAAGTGGCATTTACAAGAATCGAATGCTCCAAGCCGGATCCATCAAGAATATTCGCGAGCAACTTTCGAAACGAAAAAGCTTTGAGACCATGTACGTGAACTTCCTCAATCGCTATTGCGAAATGAAGTTTGTGAAAGTGGGTGATTCGAACCATCCGAAATTTGCAGCGCTAGGCTTTGCCGATAAGGATGATGTCTTGCGTAAGGAAATCCAGCAACAGGCTGTGATCCAGGGCCTTGCCGAAGACTTTGACTTGGTGTGTTATATTGATGCTGTTTCCATGCGTGAAAACGTTTACCGTTGTACGGATCTTTTCCCGCGTGTATTCCCAGAGTGGGATAAAATCAAGGGATTTAATGAACGTCTCGGTGTAATTGTTGAAAAGTTTGTATGTAGAGATGATTACGAATTGTTCTTGAAGTCTACCCGTAGAGACGTGATTCTTGAAAATCTCAAAAGCAAGAACGCCTATTATGTCAATTTCAAGGCTGATGTTTTAGGGCGTATTGAATATTGGCAAATTAAATTTGTGTTGACGGCGACGAACCCGGTGCAGATTGTTGCGGGCTTCCATAGCGTTGATGAAGAAACGCGTAAGCAGAAAAAGGATAAAGAGGCTTTGGAAAAAGCGCTTTTGATGGCAAATTCTGCAAGCCGTGCAAAGACAACCTTCCTCAACAATATGAGCCATGATATCCGTACGCCGATGAATGCGATTATCGGTTTTACGGGGCTTGCAACGGAACATATCGACAATAAGGAACAAGTTGCTGATTACCTTTCGAAAATTAGCCGGTCGTCGGAGCATTTGCTTTCGCTCATCAATGATGTTCTCGATATGAGTCGCATTGAATCGGGAAAGATGAATATTACGAATCGTCCGGAAAGCCTTGCGGATATTATCCACATGCTAAAGGGAATTGTTCTTTCGGATGTTCGTTCTCGTGGGCAGCAATTCATTGTTGAACTGGAAAATGTTCATAATGAAATGATCATGTGCGATAAATTGCGCCTGAATCAAGTTTTGTTGAATGTTGTTTCCAATGCCATTAAGTACACGCCTGAAAAAGGTGTCGTCTTGATGAATGTCAAGGAAGTTTCTGCCGAGCCGGGCTACGCCATTTATGAATTCTTGGTGAAAGATAACGGTATCGGTATGAATGAGGATTTCTTGAAGCAAATTTTTGCACCGTTTACTCGCGTGAATTCATCGACGGTAAGCGGTATTCAGGGAACCGGCCTTGGCATGTCCATCACGAAGAACATCATAGATATGATGGGTGGGACTATTGAGGTTTCGAGCCGAGAACAGGTGGGAACGGAAGTTTTCATGACCTTTAAGTTTAAGCTTTGTGAAAAGCCTGCAACTTCTGTGGTGAATGGAAAGTTCGCAGGTTTCCATTGCTTGATCGTGAACGATCGACCGAATATCTGTAGAACTGTAGATGCGGCGTTAAAGAAAGAAGGTTTGCGTTTTGATTTGTGTATGTCGGGTGACGAGGCTTTGGCCTACATTGAAAACTCTCGCGCTGCAAACGATAATTACGGCCTGATTCTAATTGACTGGAATATGCCGGAAATGAAGGGAATCCAGATTACACGCCAGATTCGCAAAGTTATCGGAATGACCACGCCGATTGTCGTGCTGACTTCGTATGATTGGATTGATATAGAAAAGGAAGCTTTTGAAGCGGGTGTAACATCGTTCTTTGCAAAGCCTTTGTTCCCGTCGGATTTGCATAGCATATTGCAAAAGTTCTGTGGTTGCTCGTCGGAATCGATGTCTGAATTTGAAGAACTCTCGAATGAGCCGAAAAAATACGACTTTACAGGCCGAAAGGTGATGCTTGTTGAAGATAATGTACTCAACCGTGAAATTTCTACGGAAATCCTTGAAGATCGCGGTATTGAAGTG
The DNA here is from genome assembly GCA_947306025.1 of uncultured Fibrobacter sp. The sequence goes on along the minus strand of CAMZFJ010000024.1, from coordinate 1,568 downwards.
ACGGCGATGGAACGTGGAGACCTTGCTGTAGAAAAACTCAAGTATTCATCGATCGAGTACGATGCTATTTTGATGGATATCCAGATGCCGGGTATTGACGGTTATGAAACGACTCGTCAGATTAGAGCTATGAAAAAGAAGGGCGTTTCGGATGTGCCGATTATAGCGATGACGGCGAATGCGTTTGACGAAGACAAACGTGCCGCAATGGATGCCGGCATGAACGATCACGTGGCAAAGCCTGTGGATGTTGAAGTGCTTTGCGCGACCCTTGCGAAATTCTTCCGTTAGTTTTTTTGAATGCCGTTGTCGAACTCAACGGTGAACCATTTTTCTTCGATGACTTCGTAGTCGGAGCCACCGTTGAAAACATTGGCGTTGCCGTAGACTTCGTAGCCTTTGCGCATGGATACGGTACAGGCGAATTTCTCAGAGAGGATTTTGCAAACTTCGGTGACGTCTGCTTCGGGGATGTTTTGACAGATGTTGCTGATGTTGGTTGTATTTACTGCATCTGGAATATCGTCGGTGGTGCTGCTTGTAATGTCGCGAAGGCTTACGCTGATGCGATTGCTGAATTTGCGGAGCGAAAACTTGTAGCTTTTGTACGTGAATTCGGAATCCGCGGTGACGGCAAGTGTGTCTGCGTTGCAGAAAATAGAACCAATGACGCTGTATTCGTAATCCATTGCAATAAAGATAGTTAATTTAGTTCGGAAATTCTGCCGACTGCATTCTGCAAAAGGTCTTAAATGTCAGAATTAGACATGGACTATTTATATATTTGGACTGAGGTAAAATGATGGATACGACTTATTTGATTGTGGCGGCGGTTGCGGTTTTTGCTTTTGCGATTGGTATTTTGGTGGGGGCGCTTGTGGCGCACAAAATGGGGCGTTCTGTCCATGCAGATCGCGAGGCGCTTTTCAATGCGGAACTTTCGGCGATGAAGTCGCAATTCGAAGCGGTTTCTGCGAGACTCCTCAAGGAACGCAGTGAGGAATTTAAAGGCGAAAATCGCGAGCACATGGAAACGTTTACAAAGCCTTTGCTCAAGGAACTCGACAACATGCGCGAAATGCTCGGGCGTGCAAAAGAAGGCAACGACAAGAATATTGCGGAACTGAATGGCGCTATCAAGACGATGGTAGAACAATCTAGAAAGCTTGGGATTGATGCCGAAAATCTTGCGGATGCGCTCAAGAATCGTGGCAAGGTGCAAGGCGATTGGGGCGAAGTTGTGCTTGCGAATATTTTAAGCGACAGCGGCTTGCGCGAAAATTTGGAATACTTTACGCAAAAAAGCTATACGGATGAAAACGGACGTGAATTGCGCCCTGATGTTGTCGTGAAATGTTCTGATGGCTCGAATGTGATTGTCGATTCGAAGGTTTCGCTTACGGCTTACACGGATTATGTTTCTGCAGAAAACGACGAAGCGCGCGAGGCTGCATGCAAGGAAAATTTGGCAAGTATTGTAAAGCATGTCGATGAACTTGCTGATAAGAATTACCCGAAGGTGGTGCCGCATGCGGTGCCGTATGTGCTCATGTTCGTGCCGAATGAAG
>CAMZFJ010000023.1 GCA_947306025.1 uncultured Fibrobacter sp. | reverse complement strand
TGTCATAATATGACATTTGAAGAATGTATATTTGCTAAGCAGAAGAAAAGACCCACAATTTCAAGCTTGTTTGCGGGCTGGAGTGAAAAATGAAGAAAAAGACAGGAAAAGAAATAGAGATTCCCCAAAAACAGAGCAATGGGTACAAGAATCTTGTAACGCAAATAGGTTCATTGCTGATTGAAAGCCGTAAACAGGTGTTTCAAGCAGTGAACTCCACTCTCGTAAATACCTATTGGCAAATCGGTCGTCATATTGTAGAATATGAACAAGGCGGCAACGCGAAGGCCCAATATGGGGCAGAACTGTTGGATAACCTCGCTAAGGACTTGACCGCGCAATTTGGAAAAGGGTTCAGTCGTTCGAACTTGATCTATATGCGTAAACTTTTTACGGCATTTCCAATTCGTGAGACGCTGTCTCACAAATTGAGTTGGAGTCATTATTTTGAAATTTTAAAAGCTGATTCTGATCTCGAAATAGGTTTTTATACAAGACAATGCGAAAACGAGAACTGGAGCGTCAGGGAACTCAAGCGTCAGATGAAAAGTCTGCTGTTCCATAGGATTGCCTTGAGCAAGGACAAAAAAGGTGTGCTGGAAATAAGCAAGCAAGGAGTCCAAACGCAAAAGCCTGAAGATATCGTAAAGGACCCTTATATTCTGGAATTTCTTGGTGTAAACGAAGAACAGAAATACCTTGAAGGAGATATCGAGGAAAAGGTTGTCGCCAACTTGCAAACGTTCTTGTTGGAGTTCGGCAAAGGCTTCGCTTTTATCGGACGGCAGTACAAGATGCAAATTGGCGCTAGGCTGTTCAAAGTAGATTTGGTGTTCTACAATTACAATCTCAAGTGCTTTGTTCTTATTGATTTAAAACGAGGCGAAATCGAGCATTACGATGTGGGGCAAATGAATATGTACCTGAATTTCTTCAAAAAAGAGGTTTGCGCCCAGGACGACAATCCGCCTATCGGAATCGTACTCGGAGCCTACAAGGACCAGCTGTTGATGGAATACGCGATGCAGGGTATAGAAAACAATTTGTTTGTAAGCAAGTACCAACTTTATCTCCCCAAACGCGAGGAATTGCAGGGCGAACTTGAAAAAATTCTTGCGGAGAAATGACATACGGTTTTCGTGGACAATGATGTTTTTCTTTGCAAATCGAATGTCCGGTGATGTACCCTCCGATAGTAGAGGTGCTATGCACAGGATTATCGCATCAAAAAATGACGCAATAAATTGATGCGATAAACTCTTAAAAATAACATGAGCTTTTTTACAAGAAATACTTTGCGTATTATTGAATGTTTCGGGTAAAATTACTCTGCGTACTGCTGAACTTTTATATTTTTCTTTTATGCTGAAATACTCCAAGGAAATTTTTGACATTTTGAGCAAGGGCTCGTTCATTTCGATGAACAGCGTTTCGCAGGCGAACCGTGCATATTTCGACCAGATTGAAGATGATTTTGAAAGCTACCGTGAATATTACGAAGGTATCGGCTTTGTGCTGGAGAGTGGTAACGGGTATTTTTACTTTTCGCGGCATGAGCAGAGGGTGAATGCGGTTGACAAGCTCTTGCGTTTTTGTGACTGGATTGACCGTCTGGATTTTTTGAAAACTTTCAATTCTGCGTTCGGCTCAGGATTCGTTTTTACCAAGGCGAAAATTCTGGAACGGATTTCATGCGACATGGAACTGAAGGATAAAGCGGTCAAGCTTTATGCCGACAAGAAAGCTTTTGCTGATGTAATCGACAGGTTGACCGATGATTTGATGAAAGCGGGTTTTGTGGAATTGGAAAACGACTTGGAAGGATTGTACAAAGTGACATCTGCATTCCATTATCTCGAAGAATTGGTGAATTGTTTGAATATTGTGGAGGGAGCGGAAAATGAGATCCCTTAACAAGATTGTCTTTATCAACAGTGCTCATGTGCGTTATGCGGAAATTGGCCTGAACGGTAATGTTCATTTGATTGGTACGCAGGGCGTGGGCAAGAGTACTCTTTTGCGTGCAATTCTCTTTTTCTACAATGCGGACAAGCAAAAGCTTGGAATCCCAAAAGAGAAAAAGTCTTTTGACGATTTTTATTTTGAACAGTCAAATTCTTATGTTGTCTATGAAGTGGAACGCGATGAGTCGGCGTTCTGCGTGTTGGTAAGCAAATCGAATGGTCGTGCGGTATTCCGTTTTATCGATTCGCCGTACAAAAAGGAATGGCTGATTGACGATAATGGCGAAGTGACTGCTGAAATGGCGACTGTTCGCACTCGGTTGAACGGTTGCTATATGAGCCCGGTTGTCGATCGCTACGAAATGTTCCGCGACATTATTTACGGCAACCATCAGGCGGTGATGCGGAAGGAATTTTTCAAGTTTTCGATTGCGGAAAGTAGCCGCTACCAGAACATTCCGCGAAGCATTCAGAATGTTTTCCTCAACTCTAAACTCGATGCAGATTTTATCAAGGAAACAATAATTCAATCGATGGATAGCGAAAGTTCGTTTATCGACTTGGGATATTTCAGGCATCAAGTTTCGGAGTTCGAGCAGGAATATAGCGATATCGGGCTTTGGTTCACGACGAATAAGCGAGGAGAATGCGAGACGCGGTTTGATGCCGACCGCGTTGTTAAAATTTATCATTCGCTTTTGGGACTCAAAAAGAATATCGAGGATTGTGGCAAGCAACTGAATTATTCTTATCGCGTGGCTAAAGAGCAACTCCCGTCGATTGCGATTGAAATTGAAAAATCGAATGAAGCCTTGAACGATACGATTCGCCTGATTAGTGAAGAAAGTGGAAAGTTTAACAAGGAACGCGACGGGTTAAATGCGGACTTGACGCTTGTTAAGGATAATTTGAAAAAGTGTCGCGATAAATTCCAGGAATACCAAGCAAAGAATATTGATGAGATTCTGAAAAAACAGGAACGCGAAGGCTCCTTGAAAATCGAGAAAGAACGATTGGAAGAACGTCGCCGCCTCCTGACTCGTGAATATGAAGATGTCGCCGAAAAGTTTGAGAATTTGCTGAAACAAGTTTCGCGGGCTTTGGAAGAATTTAAGCAAAATCAGAACATTCGCCTGAACGATAAAAATGCGGAGTTGTTGGAACAACGGCAGCGGGTGCTCGAAAAATTTGAACAAATGCGAGAAACGATTGTTGCTCGGTTTGATGAAAAACTGGTAAGCGTAAAAAATACAATTAATGCCTTGAATGCAGATCGTGTCGCTTGCGAAAAGGAGCTGCTAAGGCTTCAGTATGAACATCCGTTTAAAGATAAAATTAATGAATGCGATGAACAACTGAAATCATTGAATGCTCACGAATGTGAAATAAAAGTGCTGAAGTCTGCATGCCAAGCGGAGTTGAACAAACTTTCTGCTCAACGAGATGCCGAGCTGGAACGCAATCGCGTTGAATACGAAAAAGAGAATGATGCCTTGGTTGCGGAAAATCGAGGCTTTGCCGCTCAGCTCAAAAGCCTTGACGATTTGCTGGAACGGCAAAAGGGTTCGCTTTATGAATGGCTTAGCCAGAATAAACCGGGTTGGGAAAATTCTATTGGCAAGGTAGTCGATGAGGAATCGGTTCTGTACAATACGGATCTTTCTCCGGAACTTGTAGATGGAGACGCTCTTTTCGGCGTGAAAATCAATCTTGAAGATTTGCCGATTCGTGTGCGAACGCCCGAAGAAATTGCGACCGAGAAAAAATCAATTTTGAAGTCCGTTGAAGACAACAAGTCAAAACAGACGGAATTGTCGGATGCTCTTGAAAAGAATAATTCGGCGGTAGAACGCTCGTATGCCCCTAAGATTAAGCCGCTTTTGGAAAATATCAGAAACGCCGAAAATGAACTCGTGCAGATTCCGATAAAGCGTAAGCGTTTGGAAAATGAACGCGAAAAATGGATTCGCGATGATGCTGCGAAAATTGAAAAACGTAAGAATGAAATTCAGTCGCAACAGAATGTCATCTCTGAAAAACTGTTGAATGCCGAGGAACAACAGAATAAAATTATCGCAGATAAAAATCGCGAACTGAAAGCAAACGAAAAAGCGAAACAGCAAGAAAATGAATCTCTTCAGAATGCGTTTAATGATTTCCGCGTGCAGATTCTTGCAGAAATTGAAACACGAAAGAACGAAGCGGAAAACGAACGTAAATTGTTGTTGTTGCGGCGTGACGAAGAACTGAAAAGCAAGAATGTTGATGTCAGCGTTTTGAAGGAATGCGAAGCAGAAATTGATAATGTACAGCAACTGCTAAACGAAATAGAGCGGAATCGCGATTTGGTCGCTCGTTATCGATACGACAAGCAGGAATTCTTCGACCATGATGACGAATTCAAAAATGAAAAACGCGATTTAGAAAGTCGTTTGAGCGATTTACAACAGAAGTTTAATGCCCGCAAGGAACGCCTTGAAGCGAAGCGAGCGGAACAAAATAAAATTTTGCAGCAGAACCGCGAAACGGATCGCAAGTTGAAGGAGTCCGTTGAAGAAACGGATAAATTCTCCGTTTCAAGTTTCTGCCCAGAAAATATAAAGAGCGTTGGCGAAACACCGAATGCCCGGCTCTGTACTGAAATTTTGACAGAACTCAAGGAATCGTTGATGAATGCTCAAAAGCGAAGCAAGGAACTTGAGATGTCTATTAACAAGTTCAAGGGGCGTTTTTCCAGACGTAACACGTTCAAGTTCAAGATGGAATTGAATAGCGAAAGCGATTTCATGGATTTTGCGGACAATTTGAGCGACTTTTTGTTGAACGAAAAGATTGAGGAATATCGCAAACGTACGAGCGGTCGATATTCCGACATTTTGGCTCGCGTTGCAAAAGAAGTTGGCGATGTTACGCGTCAAAAATCTGAAATCGAAAAAATTGTTTTGAATATTAATCGCGATTTTGTCGAAAAGAATTTTGCAGGCGTAATCAAGAGTATCGCTTTGCGTACCGAAGAATCGAATGACAAGCTGATGCGTTTGATGCTTGCGATGCAGAGATTCTATGCAGAAAATCAGTATGCGTTGGGTGAATTAAACTTGTTCTCAATGGGCGATACGGAAAGTGCGAATCGCGGAGCGGTTGATTTGCTTTTGCAATTTGTGAAGTCACTAAATGACGAACCGACGCGTAATACATTAAAACTTTCGGATGCATTCCGCTTGCAGTTCCGCGTACAAGAAAACGATAACGATACTGGATGGATTGACAAAATTTCTAATGTGGGTTCCGAAGGTACGGATGTACTCGTGAAAGCAATGGTGAACATCATGCTCATCAATGTTTTCAAGACGCAGGCTTCACGCAAGTTCGGCGAATTTAAACTCCACTGCATGATGGATGAAATCGGAAAACTCCACCCGAAGAATGCAAATGGCATTTTGAAATTTGCGAATAGTCGAAACATTTATTTGGTGAATGGTTCTCCCACAACGCAGAGTGTATCGGAATACCGCTACACATATTTGCTCGAAAAGAATGCAAAATCGCAAACCGTGGTAAGGCCGTTAATGACAAGAGCTCTAGGAGTGTAATTTGGCGTACAATATTACAACAGCGTTATTGAATAAATTGATAGTTCTTGCCAACGGAGGTGAACTCCCCGCAAGCGACTGTAAAGGAGTTATTTTTGCCGAATTGCTAAAGGAAGGTTTGCTGATTTCATTCCCAAAAGGACGAGGTTCTTTTTGCAAAGCTCCAAATGGAAATGCTTTACGAGCTTATCTAGCCATTCGAGATGATGCGTTCAAAGATTTAGAAAAAAGCGAAGAGATGTATCGTAGGCTTTCTTGGGCGGAAAGTAGCATCAGACCGTTGGCCATGCGAAAGGAACAAGCTGTATCAACAGGTAATTCAAAAATTCGAACATCTCGCAGTTGCAAGGGATTCTTGGTAAACTGCTATGAACCGATACCAGTGAGTCTCAATGGAAAACATTTTGATTTGAATCCGCCTGATGGATCCTTTGTTTTTATCGCTGATTACGAAAATTTCTTTGTCCCAGAAAATGTGATAGTTGTGGGCATAGAGAATATGGAAAATTTCCGCTATATTGAACGGCAGAAAACATTGTTCAAACAAATTGTTCCCTTTGTTAAGCCGCAACCATTACTATTTGTAGCTCGCTATCCGCAGTCCGGTGATTTGATTCGTTGGCTCTGTGGCAACGACAATTATTATATGCATTTTGGCGATTTAGACCTTGCTGGCATCAATATCTATCTTACCGAGTTTTATGCCAAACTTGAGGAGCGTTCCGCTTTCTTTGTTCCAAATGATGCTGAAAAACGCATTGAAAACGGCAGCCGCGAACGCTACGACAACCAGATTCTGAAATTCGAGAATATGAAAGTGACCGATTCGAGAGTTCAACCGCTTGTGAATCTAATCAAGAAACATCACAAGTGTTACGACCAAGAAGGATATATCGAGTAGCTGAAATCTTTTTACGAGCGTTTCTCTCTCCCATACGGCTTGGTGACATATACAAGGGCGGTGGTGAGCGTGTAGTCGGCGATGAGGGCGGCGGCAAGACCAATGATGGAGAGTAATCCGACGTTGTGCAGTGCGCCCATGGGGCTGAAGATGAACACGAAGAACATCGCGCAGAGAATGAATGTCGTCATGCCCATCGTCTTTCCGATTTCGCGGTAAGAGAGCAATAGCGCTTTTTTGTAGCTGCCCGTGCGCTCGTAACCGTATTTGATGTGGTTATTCATGTGGATGGTGTCGTCAACAGCGATGCCCAAAATCATCGGCATGACGATCATCGTTATCATGTCAAGTGGCATTCCCGAATAGCCCATGACGCCGCCGATTAAAAGTACGGGGGCGACGTTTGGAATCATGCCGATGAGGCCTGCCTTGATGCTCCCGAATGCGAGAATCATCATGATGGCGATAATCACGAAAGAGCCTCCGAACGAACGCAACAGTCCGTTCACGAGTTTGCCGTTCATTTCGGCGTAGTTCACGACTTCGCCGACGATTGAAGTTTTGGCGTCCGGGAAAATTTGCGCGGCATACGATTTTGCGGAATCGAGGTCTTCAACGATTTTCTTGGCATCGTATCCGGAGAGTTCTATGTGGATAAATGTCGTTTTGTAATCTTCGTCCATGCGTTCAAAGAGCGCGTCGGCATCTGAAATTTCGTAGAGGAACAGCAGTTGCGTGAGCATGTCTTGCGCATTGGGAATTTTGTAGTATTCCGTGCTGTCGGCGTTTAGCGTGCGGTTCATTTCTTTCACGAGCCGCGTTACGGATTGCACGCGGGGCTTGTCGCCTGAAATTTTTGTGAGCTGGAGCGTGCCGAGTTTTTGTTCGAGGGCTTCGATGCGTTTCATGTTGGCGGGATTTTTCAGTGCATCACTTTCGTTGAATTCGACCATCACATTGAAATCGTAGAGGCTTCCGAGTTTGCCGCTGAGCATGTCCATGAGCCTTGTGACGAACGGGATTTTTTCGCCCATCGTTTTTGTGTAGTCCATGTTCACGTCAATGTTCATCACGCCTGGAATTTGCGCTAACATTATGGCAGCTGAAATTGCGGCGACGATTCCGCTGTGCCTGCAAACTTTGCGACCGAAAAATTCAAAGAGAATGTCGGCCTTGGTGGCGCCAGCCGCTTTTACCTCTGTCGGGTCGGGTTTTGCGTTTTTGCCGAAACTCATGAGGATCGGAATCAAGATAATGACGTACAAATAAACCATGAAGACGATGCCTGCCGAAATACCGCCAATCCAGCGGATTGGGCGGATGCCTGCAAACAGGAACGAAATCAGCGAGGCGACTGTGGTGATGACAGTAAAGAGGATCGGCCAGCCTGTTTCTTCTACGGCGTTTATCACGGATTCGCGGCGGTTGCCCGTGCGCCTAAAGTGCATGCGGAATGAATTGATGTAATGGATAGAGTAACCGACCGAAAGAGCCATGCCCAAAAGTACGGGAAGTGCAACCATGCTTTCGTCGCCGATGATGCCGAGCCAAGCGTTTACGCCGAGTACGGATGCGATGCCTCCGACGGTTGCAATGGCAGGGACGATGACTCCGCGCAAGGAACGTACGAATAAAATAAGGCATGCGAGCATGACGGCAAAGCCGATACCAATGCGTATAGCGCATTCACGCGAGATAACTTCGTTCTCTTCCATTTCGGTGTAGCTCATGCCGGTTGGGAGCATCTCGAACTTGTCGCTTTTGAATTCGTCAGAGAGAATGACGTTGCGGGCGAAAGGTGCGATGCTGTCTTTGCCGAAATCGATGCCGCCTTCGTATGATTTCAACGAGAGAATAACCCATGTTTCCTTGGCGTCGTCAGAGACGATGTTGCTTACCAGCGATTCTCGGCTCATGATGAGCGATTTCTTGGCGGCGAGTTGTGCTGAATCTGTCGGGATGCCGCTTTCGAACGGGTCGATGACTTCGAATCCCTCATCATTTGCGATGGGGATGGATAAGTTGTGTGTAAGTGAAACGACGCGGTCGGCGTAAGGAACCTCATTTTCGAGACGCTTGGAAAGTCGGTCGATGGCGCTTAAAACTTCGGGGGCGAAAACATCGTTAGCACGGACCATCACCATGTAGCCGTCATCGCTACCGAAAACGTCATTGAAATGCGCTTGGTCAATTTTGACTTTATCCCAGTCGTCAAACCATTCTTCTTCGCTGCTGGTCATTTGCAGTTGCGGAAGCCCGAGGCTTGCGGCGAGAGTCACGAGAATTGTTGCGAGTAAAATCAACCAACGGAATTTGACTTGAAAACGCCCCAGACGGGCGAAAACTTTATTAACTCGAGAAACTTGCATAACATCCTCCCAAAAATTTTGCCCGAAAATAATATAACGTGTAGCGTTTTTCTACTCCAATCGGACGCACTCAAAACGTGGGTGGATATAGTATGTCTGTAAAAAGTTAAACGGGGCTAAATCGCGTCTAAATGGAGTAGAATTTAATGATGAAATTTCTCTATTTTTGCCTCGAAAAAGTATCCACAATCGGAACTGTTTAAGAAGATTCCCGATGGTTCGGCGGGCTCACCAACCTTAGTCGGGGATGATAAGAAAATGAGAACTACTGGAAAAAAATCTTCGAATACGTTGGTGCGTGACCTCGTGAACGTGGGCATTTTTGGTGCACTTTACCTTGTTCTTTCTGGATTTGGAGCGAGTATCGGTTTTATCCCTGCGTTTATTGTGGTTTCCACATGCGTAGTGAGCTTGGTGACGAGCGTCCCGCTATTCCTTTTCTTTTCGAAAGTCGAAAGACCTTTACTTTGCTGTGTGCTACTTTGCACGCTTTTCGGAATTGTCATGACAATCTCTGGTCACGGAATTTCTTTTGGTTTGCTTTGCGTGGTGTATGGCGTTTTGGCGGGCCTTTGCTTAAAGCTGTTCCACAAGAATTTTGTCGGTTGCCTGCTTGCTAATGTGATGATTAGTTTTGTGCCTTCTTCAATGATGATTCCGCTTTGGTCTTCGACCGAAGAATACTTGGCGTATTGCAGTTCTGTTTGCGATAAGGCTTATATTGCTCATTTGGCGGAGCTTTCTCGCAGCTATTGGCCTTTGATTGGACTTTTTGGATTTGGTGCCGCAGGTGCCGTAGTTGGTGGATTCATTGCTCGTCGCGTGATGAAAAAGCATTTTGAACGCATTGGACTTGCTCAGTGAAACTGGATCCGCGAACAAAGTTGTTTTTAGCGGTGGTGGCGAATGGGATGATTTTTACCGCTCCACTAGTCTATAGTTTGTTGATGGTTGTTGTAACATCTATTTTGCTTTTGCTTGAGGGAAAGTGGAAATTTGTTTGTACTTTCCTTTTTGTTTATATAGGAGCGGCCTTTTTCTTTGATTTGATGAAAAATTTGGATATTGGTACAACGGGTACGATTGTTCTTGCATCGTTGTTCTTGATGTACCGCATTATGCCTGCTTGCGTTGTACTTTATTATGTTATAACAACTACCAAAGTCAATGAGTTCTTGGCGTGCATGTCGCGGATGCATGTTTCGAACAAGGTTACGATTCCCTTGATTGTGATGATTCGCTTTTTCCCGACGGTGTTTGATGAATCCCGTGCGATTGGCAATGCGATGCGGATGCGCGGAATTCGCTTGTTTAGCTTGCGGACTTTAAAAAGTCCGGTGGCATTCCTTGAATATAGGCTAGTACCGCTTTTGGTTTCTATTACGAAAATTGGTGATGAACTTTCGATTGCAGCGGTGACGCGTGGACTCTCGGCAGAAACGAAACGCACTTGCGTTGCGACGATTGGATTTCGCTGGGCGGATGCTGTTGTGTGGGCTTATTGTATTGTTGTAGTTGTAATGTTTTTACTCCGTAATTAGTGCTGTTACGTCATTGCGAGCGTAGCGAAGCAATCCATCTTAATTGTCTTTCCCAACCTATGAACATTTCTTTAAAAAACATTTCCTTTTCTTACTCCGATTCCCTGGATGATGCGATTCTCAAGAATTTGAATTTGGAGATTCGTTCGGGCGAGTGCGTTGTGCTGGCGGGGGAGTCGGGTTGCGGAAAGACGACGATTTCAAAACTCATTAACGGCTTGATTCCGCATTACCATTCTGGAACGATGGATGGCGATGTGTTTCTCGGCGACAAGAATACCTCCGATATGTCGCTTGCCGAAATTTCACGAGTGGTGGGTTCCGTTTTTCAGAATCCACGATCGCAGTTTTTCAACATTGACACGGATTGCGAACTTGCTTTTGGTTGCGAAAATTTGGGAATGGATCCCGAAGAAATCAAACAGCGCGTGGAGAATGTTGTTCAGGAATTTCATTTAGAGCATTTGCTTGGCCGTAGCATCTTTAACCTTTCGGGCGGCGAAAAACAGAAAATTGCGTGCGCATCTGTTTCGGCAACGGGGCCTGAAATTTTTGTGCTGGATGAACCTTCTGCAAATTTGGATCTCAAGACGATTGCGGATTTGAAGGGAATTGTTTTACGGTGGAAAAAGGCGGGGAAGACCATCATCATTGTGGAACATCGTCTATACTATTTGCGTGATGTCGCCGACAGAATTTGCTATGTGAAGGACGGGCGAATTGTACACGAATGGACTCCGGCGGAACTTGAAGCAAAAGGCTCTAAATACGCTGCTTGCCTTGGACTGCGTTGCATGAATTTGGAACAGTTGTGCGAAGGGATGGTTCGGCAGGCTCACCAACCTTGTAAGGTCCCTGAGCTTGTCGAAGGGCCGCAAGGTTCGAAGGAGCTGGATCTCGCGAAGCAATCCATAGCATTCACCAATCTCTCTTTCTCTTACCATCGCAAGCATCTGATTTTAGATATTGACCGTCTTGAACTCCCATGTGGACAAATTACAGCACTGATTGGCCATGACGGTGCTGGCAAATCGACACTTGCCCAAGTATTGTGCGGCTTGCAGGGATCGTGGCGTCAAAAGCGTGCAGCACGCAAACGCGGCGCATACCTAATTATGCAAGACGTGAATCACCAGCTTTTTACTGAAAGTGTTCTGGATGAAGTCTTGCTTGGCATGAAACCGCAAAGCAAAGAAGTTGCGCTCGGAATTTTGGATGATTTAAATTTGAAATCGTTTGCTGGTGAACATCCCATGTCTCTTTCGGGCGGGCAAAAGCAACGTGTCGCTGTAGCGAGCGGAATTTCAAGTGGCTGCGAAATTGTTGTTTTCGATGAACCGACAAGTGGCCTTGATTATAGGCAGATGCTTGCTGTTTCTGCAACGCTTAAAAAACTTGCTGCAAGCGGAAAAACTTTGCTCGTAATTACCCATGACCCTGAATTTATTTTGAATAGTTGTCAATCTGTGATACGCATGGAACGCGGAAAAGTCGTAGAACAGTATCCGCTTTCAGGAAATGAAAATCACCTCATCAAGACGATGGTGAAATGAGAAACGGATGCCGAGTTTTCGACATCCGATTTAGCGTGAATGCGTAATGTTTTTTTTGTCGCGCCGCCCTACACCCAATAATTTTATTTCTTGAAATACACCGTATTCACAATGTGTCCTTGAATCTTTCTACGTACAACATAGTGCCCTTGCGGAAGTTCTCGCATGCTGATGCCCAAATAATGACCG
>CAMZFJ010000022.1 GCA_947306025.1 uncultured Fibrobacter sp. | reverse complement strand
AGTCGAGAATGGAGTAGCGCTTTTTGCCGTTGACGCTGCGGACGAACAGCAAGTCTATAAAGCCTTTGCAGAAGCGCTTGAGTAAATCGCTTTCGCCGCTTGCGTTTTGGTTGAATTGCACTTCGGGCTTGTGGTCGCTTTCGGGAATGTCGACGAGCGCAAATGTTTGCGGAGTTGCTTGCGGTGCGGAATTGCTCGTGGCTTCGACGTGAGGGTTCGCGACTTCAATGGAACTTCCCGCGATGCTCGGGAGTTTTGCGTTTAGTGTATTCCATGTATAGCGTGTGGCAATGTCAATCCAAGAGTCGCGATGATTCCAGATGGGGAGTGATTCGCGCTTGAATTCTTCTTCGATGATGTTCTTTGTTTGAGAATCGGCGAGTGCATCGTCGAGCGTTTTGAGACTTTGACCGAATTGATGGAACTTTATGCGTTCGAAAATGCGGTGGAGCGCGTTACCGGCGTGCGAACCGCGCGGGAATCTCTGTGCTGTTTCGTTGAGGTGCGTTTGGTAATCGAGTGATTCGTCAAATGCGATGGTGCAATCGTGCGCTTCGGTGTCAATATCCCGAATTTGTACAATTGGCGTACGCGCTGTCGCTATTTCGGCACCCTCTGGATTTAAGCGGTCGCCTTCGTCTGTATCGACACCGGAATCGGCTTTGCCAGAAAGCGAACTGTAGGAATACTGCATGATGCTTGCATCGGCGAGCTTTTGTTGCAAGCGGACCATTTCGGTTTTTTGACTTATAATGTTGTTCTTGATTTCGTCTGCGGTCAATGCGTTCCCGATTCCAGAAAGTGCATTGAACGGCTTGAGGATGCGTTCCTTGACGGTCTCGCTTAGCTGTTGCGGATTCCAATTCTCGATTTTAGGTAAATGTGTTGTCAATTGTGGCGCTGTTTTAAGCAGGCCTCTAATAGAGCCTTCGAGGAATCTGTATTCTTCCTTGACGCCTTTGGTGTTTTTCCATTTTTCGTATCGCGGCAACATCAAGATTGAAGATGCACGTGTGAAATCGACGTAGAAAAGTCGTTTCCATTCTTCGAGTTCTTCACGTTCGCGGGTTTTCTTGGCATGGTCGCTAAATCCAAGGCGGATTTCGTCGTTGTCGTGATAAAGGAACGGTCCTGTTCCCGGTCTTTTGCCTTTGAAACCTGCAACAGAAATGACAACCGGAAATTCGAGGCCTTTGGACGCATGAATGGTCATGACTTGCACGGCATCGTAGTCGCTGCTTTTTTCGACGAGGTTTCCATCTTCGTCATCGGCGTTGTCGCTGTAGTTGGCGAGCGCTTCTAAATGGCGGACAAGGTCTTCGATAGAGCAATTGTGATTGTAAAGGTATTCGATGGCGTAATTTCCGATTTGGCGGAGCCTTGCCAAATTTTGCAATCGGGAAATTTCCGTGAGGCGTTCTTCGACTTGCGTGTCGCTGTAAATGCGTTCGAGCATTTCGGCGTAGCGGCGTCTTTGTGCGAGTTCGCGCCAGGCGTTCAACTGTTGGCGTACGGGATTGTTCGGGTCGTCAAAGGCGCTGCTTTCTGCATAGTGAATGTCTTGCTTTGCGATTCTGAAAAAGTCCGTGATGAGCGCTTCGCTTAAAAGTCTTCGGTTCCAAGCGGAATAATCAGGGGCGTCGATGGCTTTAAAAATGGCAATCCATTCGGCGCATTCGCGGCAGCTGAAAAGGTTGCTGTCTTTGTAACGGCTGAAGGGTACGCCTGCAGAACGCATGGCATCTTCGATGGAATCCATTTCGGCACGGCTGCGTGCGAGTACGGCAAAATCCTTGAATGTAACGTTTCTGTATTTGGTGCAGTCTTTTTTGTCGAATACTTGCAAGACTGTTTTTTTATCATCGATAAATGTACACCAGTCCACAATTTTTTGAACGGCCGCGCGTGCAAAATCTACTTCGTTAATGTCCTCGTCGCTAATCCAAATCGGGGCGATTTCTTCGCCTTTGATTTTTGGCGGAGCCTTGACTTTCGAGCTATTTTGCGGTGGCAGCGAGGGCTCAAAATCTACGAGCTTTGTTGCGCCTTCGTTGGGCGTGAAAAAATCGCCTTTGAAAAGTTCGTTGCAACCGTTGATGATTCCTGTAGTAGATCTAAAGTTTGTTTGCAACGACATGCCGTTTTTGATTTCGTGAATCGCTTTTTGATAGACATTCACATCGGCACTTTGGAAACTGTAAATGGATTGCTTGGGGTCGCCAACGACAAAAATCTTGTCGAAAACGGCGCTGAAAATGTCCCATTGCAGTTGGTTGGTGTCTTGGAATTCGTCGATGATGGCGTAAGCGTATTGCGCGCGGAGCCTTGTTTTTAAAAGGGATTCGCCTTTGCTTGTGTCGAGTGCGGCGTGATGAACCGATAGAATCATATCGTTGAACGACTGGTATTTCATTTCGGTTTTATACGCTTGCCATTCATCAAAAACGCTCGCGGCTTGCGATATCAAGAATTGGTTCAGCAAAATGCTATTGATAGAACCAAGTAAATCCTTGAGGTTCTTAAATGCAATAAAGGCGTCGTATGCATCTGCTGGCCAAGCTGTTTGGATAAATTCACTATCCTTGAACGAAACGGCCGAAAAAAGCGCACTCCCTTTTTGCCATTGTTTGAGAATGTTCAGAAAATCGCTAATGCAATTTTTAGAAGTCTTGCCGAACTTTTCGGACGGATGCTTTTCGAGAGTTTCGTATGCATCGTGGAAAGCAGGAATATCAAGGATGTCGTCAAATGTGCTGACGGCTGCGATTGCTTGCAAGTCTTCAGTGCTTAAAACGGTATCGCCGATTTTAGTATCTTCGGACTTGTCGAGCGGAATGATTTCGCGGTCGCCTTCGCTCCCTTTGTAAATGTTCGTAATGCTCTTGAGACCGTCAATAATTTTTCTTGTAATCGCTTGCGCAGAATCGTGTTTGATCAAAAACTGAAAATCGGAATTATCGCTCCAGCGGTCTCGAATAAATTGCTCGATGAGATTTTCGACTTCGACATCGTCAATCATCGACATGTCAAAGGGCCTGCCTGCATCGTAGGCGTATTCCTTTAACGCTTTTTGGCAGAATGAATGAATGGTGAAAATGGCGGCGTTATCGACGTCTTGATATGCTTTGGAAAAAAGTGCAAGTGTCGCGTTGTCGAGTTCTTTTTCGCTCTCGTTTGTTTTGTCCAGCTTTTTGCTGATGAGAACTTCGTCGATTTTTTTGCGAATGCGGTCTTTTAATTCACCTGCCGCTTTTTCGGTATAGGTGACGATGAGAATTTTTTTGAGCGGTGTCCCGAGGCTAATGAGTTTTGCCACCATCAATTGGATGGTGTATGTTTTGCCTGTGCCTGCAGAAGCTTCTATAAAAAGGCTTTTGGAAGGGTCGAATTTTTGGAGACTGAAATTTTCCATGATTAAGCCTTCCTTTTCTTAGCGGTTTTTCCCGATTCGCTTTCGTCTATCGTAAATTGCATAAGACCGCGCATTTTTTGTGTGGCTTCTTTCCACTGATCTGTAAAGTTAATTGCGTCAAAGCCCACATCTGTGATGGGGTCGAATAGCGTTTTTTTGTCGAAGTATTTCCAGGATTCACTGAGCAGTTTTTCTTTAAAGGCGCGAATGTTGATGATTCCCGATGCATCGAGCATGCTTGCGGGAACCGCCTTGGAATACGGAAGTTGCGATTCGTCGCCGAATGCGGCGGTGTAAATGTCTTGCAAGATTTCGTTTGCTTTGTGCGGCGTCATGGCAACGGTGGCGCTTGTCGCCTCTTTTGAAATGTCGCCATTGTAGATTGCAATTTTAATAGTTTGTTCTTTTTCTGCGGTACTTTCGTTACTTGCTCTTTGCGCAATAATGGCGAGCGCCTTGATGTAAGAAGGCAAGAACTTGGACAAGTTTGGACTCTTGTCGGACGAAGAAACCGAAACCATCTTGGTGATTTTATCGAGGTCATCGTTGTCGCTCCAGTCAAGCGTTCCCGAAAGCGTCCATTTGCTGGTGTCGTTTTTGCGGTTGAGCTGGATGTCCTGAATTTTAGCTTTGTAACTCCAGGAATCTTTGATTTCGTTGATGAGCGAGTCGCCCATTTGCTTTAGAATTTGCGACTTGTTCGATTCTATTTCGGCAAGCAATTTTGTTCCGAAAATGCCGTCGGGCATGTTGCCTTGGAGCGTAGATTCCTTTTTGAATTTTTCGAGTTCATCGGACTTGTGCGAAAGTTCTGCAGCGACCATCATTTTGAGGAGTTCGCTTTTTTGCAATGCATCGAAATGGATGGGCTCGAACATTTCCTTTTCGGGATCGTCGGAATTGGAAGCGGCAAGCATTTGGCTGATGCGGAATTCGAATGGATCTTTCAAGAATTCGCTGAGCATGTATAGCGGAACGCGTTCGGGGCATTTGAAGTTGACGTTCTCTGTCGCGGTTTGCATGGCGCCCGTTTTCGGATTCACGTGTGCAAATCCGTCTTGCATCATGTTGAGGAATGCGCGCTTGTTGCGAAGGCTTTTTTGCGTGAAAAGTTCATCGAAATTGCGGGTTTCGTCAAGCGAAATTTTGTTTTCGGGCCATGCTTCTGACGGGCTGATTTTCGCGGCTGTCCCATTTTGGCGCTTCTCGGAATCGGAGATTTCATTTGTTGCACTTCCGGCGGCATCTCCCACGGCGTTTGTCAAAAACTTCCGTATATCGTTTACAACCGAAGTCGGGTAAAGTTCGGCATCCTTGCGGATGTCTTGATTCACGTAGCTCACGTGGAAACTTTCGCTTGTGCTCATGAGTTGGCAAAGGAATGCGTAACGGCGTTTTGCAATGGGCGAATCATCGCCCGGCCACGGGCGGCAAGATTTGCGGAGGTCGAGCGTGTTGTGCTGTTTTGCTCCTGGGAAGTTCATGGAATCTCCGCCGATAAAGAACAGATGCTTTACGGGGATAATTCTGTTCGGGATGAAGTTCATGAAGGTAATGCCGTTCACGAACAATGTGCCGCAACTATAAGCAGATGATTGCGCTGCTGTGAGAAGCGTTTGCTTGATGATTTTCCACGAGATGCTTTCGAGGCCTGCATCGATTTGGTTGCGGAGGCCTTCGATGGCTTGCATGACGTTGCTTACGATAATTGTTTCGCTTGCGAATCCTTCCGGAGCGCCTGACATCGAAATCCATTCGTTGAGAAAATCGGTAAGCTTGTCTAAGTCTGCGACTTTTCCGGCGTTGCCAAAATCCATCCACTTTTTGAGCGTGTCAATACAATCGACAAATTTGCAAAGAGAGCGATTATCGCTTGTTGCCATGTCGGAATACGGCATGAGAATGTCGCCCGATGTCATGACGGGATTCTTCGTCATTTTTGCAAGGAGCAGTCGGCGAACTCCGCCGAGCCAATCTTCTTTTTTATGCTCGCGATCGCGATAGACGTTGGTGCCTTCAATCCAGCTTTCCCATTTGCCTACATCATCTTCGCTGATGTGGCGTGTTTGCTGTACGACTGGATTGCGCAATAGTGCAAAGAATGTCGGGCGTGTGATTGTCCCTTGTTCTAGAATCGTAAACAGGTTTTCTAGAACGTTCTCGGTTTGCGAACTTCTGGCGGGCGAATCGACAATGGCAAATGGAATGTGCAAAAAGCTGTCTTTATCGTTTTCGCTGGCGTATTTTTTCTTTTCGGGCGTTTGGTCGAAAATCGTTTTGATCGCGGTGCGGTAATCGTCCAGATCGGGCGATACTACAAGAATATCGTTCACGCGCGCACCTTGCTGCATGAGCTTGCAAATAGAAGTGTGCAATGCTTCGACTTCACGAATCTTTGTCGGCGCAGCAGTCACATCTAGGCTCGGGTCCTTCGATTTGCAATCGTCAGCGCTAAATTCGGGCAGTGTGTTGATGCGGTTTGCAATCGCGTATTGCACTTTGTGCAAAAGTGTGTCGTGCGGGAGTTCGCTTGCATCGCTGATGGTATCGCCTGCGCGAAAGTCGAAATCGTAATTGGCGGCTTGGCACCAAAGCTTGATATTGTCGCGCCCAGAGCGTCCCCAATTGCAAAGCAGCGTGTTTTCGGATTCCGCTTCTTCGTGGGTGTATTCGGGAATGTCATCCACATCATTGCTGTCGCCCGCTTCAGAAATATCAACGGACATCTTTTCGCGAACTTTATCTATGCTTCCTGTGCTATCGCTCCATTGCCCGTCACGCGAAACCCAATTCCTATGAACAATTGCGCTTTGATTGTGAACGGTTGAAGTGTCTTCCCAGAATTCCATGCAGGGGTTTTGAATGTAGGCGTAAACATCGTGCGTCTCGGCGTACTTCTGCAAGATGACGCGGTAGAATTGCCCCATGCCGCCCAAACCGAAAATGAATAGCGGTGTGTTGCCGATGTGCTCCGTGTGGAAGTTTACGTTGCCTGCGTTGTCGTGGCATGCAATGTACAGATACGGAATCGTCATGTATTCCGTGCTTTCGCCATTTTTGCGCTTGGCCTCGTTCTCGAAAACTTCAGATAAAAGCGAAGGCTTGCCATCGTGCGCGTGGAATATCGCGGAGTACAAATCGCGCTGCCATTTTTCACGCTGTGAAATTTCGCGGTTCGTGAGTCCGAAAAATGAATCGAGTTTCCCTTGTTTCCACTTGTCGAGAATGCCCGGCGCCGAAGTGCCGTCAATGCGGCGGATGAAATTGCTCGGCCTGCTTGTCTCGTATTCCAAAAATAGCGAAGCCATCTTGCTTGCAAAATCAAAAAGATGCGTTTCGTCAAGCTTGCCGTCAATGACCAAATAACGCTTGACTTCTTCGTCCATTTGCAGATAGTTCGGGATGCCGTTAGTCTCCTTGACAAGATGCGCAAGGATGACGTTCCTCAACATGTCGGAGTTCAATTTTTTCTTGTGCGTGTCATCGCCAATGAGGATTTCCATGAGAAAACGGTCGATCATCATGGAATTGAAACCGACAAGAGACTTCTTTTTTTGCACCCATTTTAACCTGAACCATTGCTCCAGTTTTGGGTCCGGAAAAAGAACTGCCGGCGCTTCAAACGGGTTTGTCCAAGCTTTGGAAACGGCTTCGATCATTTCGTCGGCGAGGTTTTCGAGGTTCAGTGCAAATTTCAGGTACAGCATGAGTACAATATATCTTTTTGCAAAAAACAGAAAGCCTTCGGTTGGTCGACCGAAGGCTTGTTAATCAAGGAATCATGAAAATCAAATGTGTTGCGTTTTAGAAAATCTTAATCTTGTGGCTGCTCGTGGTGTTCGTGGCCATGTTCGCCTTTGCCGTGCTTGGCGTGCTTCATGTGTTCGAACTGCATGGACTTGAACTTTTCCAACTGTTCTTTGGTGAGAATCTTGTTGAAGTCCTTTACGCCCTTGATTCTGTGGTTGAGCAAACCTTCTTGAGCCTTGAGGATATTAGCCTTGGCTGCTGCGATTTTCTTGTCGTCATTGCTGTCGAGGGCTTCGCGGAGAGTCTTTTCGGCTTCCTTCTTTTGTTTGCGAAGTTCCTTGAATGTAGAATCCATCATGCGGCGTTGCTGTTCCAAAGCGGCCTTTTGTTCCGGAGTTACTTGCAATACGGAGTCCATGAAGGCTTCGCCTTTCTTAAAGTCGAATTTCTTATCGAACTTCTTGTCGAAATGCTTGCCTTTGAAGTTCGGATCGCGAGGTGGTTCGCCGCGGAAGTGGTCGCCTTTGTGGTGCGGGCCTTCGCCGAATTCTTCACCATGGCGCATGCAACGTGGGCATTTGCAGTCCGGGCCGCAAGGGGCTTTCTTTTTGCAACAGTCTGCTTTTTTCTTGCAGCAGTCCATGTTCTTCTTGCAGCAATCACCAGGCTGGAATTCGCAAATTCCGTTTTTGGAACATGTCGAGAAGCCGGCGTTGTTGAATGCGAATGCTCCAATGAAGAAGCCGAGAGAGCAAGCGAAAATAATCAAGCTTGCGATGAAGGTTTTTGTTGAAGCGTTCATTATTTTGTCTCCTGTAATAAATAGCTGATGGATTGATAGGTATCCAAATTTTCCAGTTCGTCGTCGCTTGTTTCGCCAAGGTCGTTGTACCACGAGACAAGTTCATCGGAAGCGATATTCTCGATGAGGAGTGCTTCGGTGTTCATCTGGTTAAAGATGGTAAAGACGGCGACGAATGCGACGACTATAAGACTTGCGGCGAGTGCATAAATAGATCTCGTCTGGACAAGTTTCAAAAATTTCGTTTTCTTCGAAGAATCGAGTCTTGCGCAGACCTTTTCCCAAGAATCTTCCCTGGGTTTGATTCTATCGAGTTTTGAAAAATCGATTTGATCACGCATAGTTCGTGTTCTCCTGTAAATAGTTCTTGACTGCGGTTCTTGCTCGGCTGAGCCTTGCCTTGATGGTTCCTTCGGGCATGTTGTAAATCTCCGATAGGTCCTTGACGCTTAGGTCTTCGGCATCTTTGAGCCAAAGCATGCTTCGCGTTTCGGCGGAGAGTTTTGACAGCCCAAGTTCCAAGAGTTCCGGGTCGTAGTCTATTTGCTCTTCGTGTTTGCTCCCGATGGCTGATGTCGTCAGGAGGTCGATATGCCCTTCTTCGAGTTCGGCGTGGCGTTTTTTGGAACGCAGCCTCATGAGGCATTCGTTTACGGTAAGACGGTACAACCAGGTGTTAAGAGCGCTTTCACCGCGGAAGTTCTGGATCTTGCCGGGAACGGATACAAAAATGTCCATCAGAATATCTTCAACCTCGTCGCGGTTCTTGAGCATTCTGAACGCTAGGTTCAGCACGTTGATACTGTGGAATTTCCACAGCAGGCCAAGCGCGTCGCGGTTGCCTTGTTGAATTTTCTTTATGATGACTTTTTCGTCCATTTCGTTATTTTTGATGCGTGGGGTGAATGGTGGGTTGCATAAATACCAAAATTTTTTTCGAGCTACTAATGACCAATAACCAATGACTAATAACCATTTAATTATATTATAATCGATGCAAAAAATCCTTTTTGAAAAATTGAAAGAGGCTTTTGCCTCTGTTTTGCCCATCACGTTGATTGTGTTGTTGGTTTCGCATACTCCGCTTGTCACTTTTTCGGTGAAAGAGCAAGTTGTTTTTTCGATTAGCGCTGTTTTTTTGATTGTGGGCATTGGACTTTTTAACTTGGGGGCAGACCTTGCCATGACTCCGATGGGGGCATATGTGGGGTCGGGTCTTACCAAGTCGCGTAGGCTTTTGTTGCTTGTTTCGGTGTGCTTTGTGATGGGTGTTCTCATTACTGTTGCGGAACCGGATTTGTCCGTGCTCGCTGAACAGGTGAAAAATGCCGTGAAACCGATTTTGCTGATTTCGACAATTGGTGTGGGCGTCGGGATTTTTTTGCTGCTTGCGATTTTGAAGATTGTATTTAAGAAAGACCTTTCGCTGATTATCATTTTCTTTTACATGGTGTTGTTCATGCTCGGGATGCTCATGGTGTCTGTCGGGCGGAATGCCTTTGTACCGCTTGCGTTTGATTCCGGTGGCGTGACGACGGGACCGATTACAGTGCCGTTCATCATGGCTCTTGGTGTGGGTGTCGCGGGTGCAATTGGTGGTAAGAATGCTTCGGAAAACAGCTTCGGTTTGATTGCGCTTTGCTCGGTGGGGCCGATTTTAGCGTTGATGGGCTTGGTTGTTTTTTCGACGGGCGATTTGACTTATGAACTTTCAACGGCGGCGTACTCGATTGAGGCAAGCCTTGGCGAACACTTTTTGCCGGTGGTGTTGACGGTTGCAAAGGAAGTCTTTATTGCGCTTGCGCTCATTGTGGCGTTCTTTTGTGCGTTGCAATTTACGGTGCTGAAACTCCCGTTAGTAAAGCTTGTGCAAGTGGGCGTCGGGATTTGCTACACGTTTATAGGGCTTGTGATTTTCTTGACTGCGGTGACGGTCGGATTTTTGCCGATTGGTTTTGAAATTGGTCGTGAACTGGCAACGCGTCCGCATGCGCTTGTGGCGGCAGGCTTTATCATTGGTATGGTGGTCGTGCTTGCAGAACCGGCGGTGCACGTGCTCAACAAGCAGGTCGAAGAAGTGACTGGCGGCCTTGTGACAAAGCGCTCCATGCTCATCGCGCTTTCGGTGGGTGTCGGCATTTCGATTGGGCTTTCGATGCTCCGCATTATTATCGGATTTCCGATTATCTATTACTTGCTGCCGGGTTACTTTATTTCGCTTGGACTTTCGTTCTTTGTGCCGAAACTTTATACCGCAATTGCGTTTGACTCCGGTGGCGTGGCGAGCGGTCCGTTGACTTCGAGCTTTATCTTGCCTTTGGCGATTGGCGCATGCTCCGTGATTCACGACGGCGGCGATTCGATTTTGAATTACGCGTTCGGGATTGTGGCGATGGTCGCGATGACTCCGCTCATTACGATCCAGGTGCTTGGTTTCAAGGCAATTGTGGCAAGACTTTGGCGTAACAGAATGATGATGCGCCGCTTGCAAGATGCTGATGACGAACAAATTATTGACTTTGTGTAGAGGCGATTATGGTTGAAACTGTGAAAAAAGTTTTGAAGAGAAGTACGCCTCAGAAAGTCCATTCTAAGGTCTCAATGAATCGTCTCAAGATTCTTGTGACTACGGTGATGCGCTCGAAGGCCGACTTTTATATGGACTACATCCAGTCTTTTGGGGCGAATGTGCAGTTTGTTCTTTATGGGCATGGCACGGCTCCGCGCGAAATTATGACTGCGCTAGGACTTGCGGACCCTGAACGTGCCGTAATTGTGAGCATTATTGGCGAAGACCATGTGCCTGCAGTTTTGGAATGCCTTGAAGAAAAATTCAGGACAATTGTAAATGGAAAAGGAATTGCCTATACGATTCCGATGTCGAGTGTGATTGGCAAGTCCGTATTTAACTTTTTGAGCGACAACCGTTCCCAGGTAGGGAGAGGATAATCATGAAAGCGAATACACATGAATTAATTATTTGCATTGTGAATAACGGATTCTCCGATACCGTGATGGAAGCCGCAAAGGACGCTGGCGCTCGCGGTGGTACGGTTTTGAACGCTCGTGGTACGGCAAACAAGGAAGCAGAATCGTTCTTTCATATCGCCATCCAGCCTGAAAAAGAAGTGGTGATGATTCTTGTACCGCTGAACGTGAAAGATGCTGTGTTGCATGCTTTGTACGAAAAAGCAGGCCTCGATACGATGGGGCAGGGAATTGCGTTTGCGCTCCCGGTTGATAACGTCGTTGGCCTTACGCCGTGGAAAGTGGAACACAAGGCTCCGGAAGAGAAGAAGTAAGGAACGCTGTCTTTAGCGCTATATTTTTGAAATTAAATTTGAGCTGACAAGGGGGCTGTTGCCTTCTTGTTTCTATTATTGTATATTCATTCACGATAGCATTCGTCCTGCCGACTTGGCATTCGTTCCGGGCAGGTTGTTCCACTATCTGCTTGACGCCGACCTCCCTTTGTTCCGCTAGACAGGCGCGCAATTCGAGGCAGACACCCTATGGGGAAACTGGCCCCCTGGCGATTAACGTAGAGCACCCCCACTGCAAGTAGCTAGTGGGATCATTAATCTGTCATTAACAGGTTTGTAAACTGGTGTTCTACGCTATACATGCATATCTCCTGTTTGCAAACTGCAAAACTTTCACAGGAGCATATAAATGAGCATTAAGCCTTTTGACGATCTCGACATTACGGACCCGATTATGTTCGGGTTAGTTTTCAGTAATACGCATATTGCCAAACCTTTTATCGAACATCTACTCGGCATCGAAATCGACCATCTCGAAACCCCGACACCAGAAGCGGTGCTTAGTTACGACGCGGAGCACAAGGGGGTCCGCTACGACGTCTTCGCACGTGAGACTAACGAAAATGGGGCGACAATCC
The DNA here is from genome assembly GCA_947306025.1 of uncultured Fibrobacter sp. The sequence continues at coordinate 815 of CAMZFJ010000022.1, read as the reverse complement.
GTTCCTTCGATTTGGAAATGCAGATGGTTGACACCAAGGAACTTCCTCAAAGGGCAAGGTATTACCAGAGCGTATGTGATGGCGTAGCTCTCTCCAAGGGCGATTTCTACACCAGTCTCAGAGAACAGTATGTCATTTTTCTGTGTCCCATGGACATTTTCGGGCATGGATATCCCATTTATCATTTTGAGAACAGGGCACGGGAAAATCCAGAAATCACCTTGAACGACCTCACTTTCAAAAACTTTTATATATTTACAAGGTATGAGGAGTTCAGGAATCCGGTTGTGAAGGCCTACATGAAATACTTTGCGACCAGGGTTGCGGATTCCAGCGAAACAGAATCCATTAACAGCCAGGTATCTTTCTACAAGACCGACACTTTCATAAGGAACAAATATATGACTTACGAATATGATCTTCACGAAAGCAAGGAAGCAGGAAGGGCCGAAGGGTTGAACGAAAGTATTGATATTTTCAAGTCTCTCGGCGTTTCCCAAGAAATTCTCGAGAAAGCGAAGCAGATTGCGGCAGAGAAAATCGCTTCAGACAAAAAGTAACGATTCGATTCTTTATACAATAAAATCGGTCCAATCGGGCCGATTTTGTTAGTTTATCATTGTTTAACCGTTACACTTTCACATTGAAGTATTCGATTTCGGGGTGGCTGATGTAGAGGCCGCTTACGGAGGCTTGCGGGTACATGGCGCCGTTTTCGGTGAGGCTGATGCCTACGCTCTTGAAGTCGATGAGACGTGCGACGTTGAAGATTTCCTTGATGTTCGGGAGCACGGGGTAGCCGACGGCCGGGCGGA
>CAMZFJ010000021.1 GCA_947306025.1 uncultured Fibrobacter sp. | reverse complement strand
GCATCGTGATAGATGCGGATGAGATTCAAGATGGAGCACCAATAGCGAATGGTTTTTCCGGTGCGTTCGAGATAATCGGCGGCGCTCTTTTCGTAAATGGCGGCAGCTTCGTCATAGCGATTTAGCCTGTAAAGCATGTCGGCCTTGATTTGGAGCATCACCGGATGGTTCGGAGCTTTTTTGAGTCCGCGTTCGGCAAGCGAAAGCCCCGTCTTGAAATCCTTGCGGTCATAGTGCATCCAGATGAGCGGCGTCAAGAACAGCGGCCAGAATCGGGCCGAGCGCAAAGAACCGGAATCGAGAATCTTGAGGTATGCCTCGCGATTGTCCGACTTGAACGGGAGCCAGCCAAAGCTATTGTCGACGTAATAGGCATAGATCGAATAAAAAGCCTTCGACTCAAAATCCTTGGCATCTTCAAACTGGTTTGCCGCCGAGCGGGTCTGCATGGCGCCCTTGACGGAGTGGCCCGTTTCCGTGAGCACATAGCCAATCTCGAAATTGCGGAGCGCATCCCACAGGCCTTCGGTCTTGCAGGTTTCGAGGTTCTTGGCGGCAACCTTGAGCGACGTGGTATCGCCCTTGTCGTCGTACATGCTCACGCGGATGATGTTCTGGAACACGCAGCCAACGCCATCGTTTTCGAGGCGGAGCTTGCGGGCCAAGTTGAACGCTTCGACATAGTTAAGTTCCATCGTCTTTTGCGTAATTTTTTCGGCAAGTTCGTTTTGCGCCGGAGAAAGTGCAAAAGAATGCTCGTCGGCAAACGAAAAACCGGCGACCATTAAAAGCGGTACGATGAATCTTTTTATCATTAGCGACAATTTAGAAACTTTTGATGTAGCGCACCACATTCCACTTTGGAATATGGCGAAGGCTTGTTTCCGAATGTAAAAAAATATATAAATACAATAGATGCCAATAAGAAATAAACATCTTATCAACAAAATTAGACGATTTTAAACTCTAAGTTGTTGTGGCACGGGAAGTTATAACGAGTTGAAATTGAATGAGAGAAATTCCAAGAAGGATGAAAATGAGAGTAGGCTAAAACAATAAAACGGAGGTTTCCATGAAGATGCTCCAGAAAACGCAAACCACGGCTCTTTACTATCTGTTCCATACGGGATTCCAGACCTTCAAGGAACGGATTAAAGATGAACTGACTTCTACGAGCGGCGTAAATCTCGAAGACATCATGGACGACTCGAACCTATATGCCTACTACCAGCAAGGTGAATCGGCGGATTTTGTGGCAGCATGCATTGCCGCGTACTGCTAAAATTATAATTCTCCTCCTAGTAAAAGACCCTGTGGTTTTGCCACAGGGTTCTTTTTAAATGCACGATTGCAAAACGGGAAATAATGGATCCCCTCCCTTCGGTCGAGGATGACAAGCCAGGGATGGGTCGAGAATGACCATAGCCGCGATGCTCGCCTTGTAGGGAGTCTCCTAGCGGAGTGACTGCGGCGCGAGGCGTTACTTCTTTTTCTTGGACTTGACGTTCTTTTCGGCAGTGTCCTGTTTTTCGCAGGCCGTGACGACTTCGAACTTGCCCTTGTTCACGGTCACAATTTTCGTGTTGGAATTTGCACCGCGACGGAACTTGATATCACCGTAAATACCCTTGAAGTCCTTTGTCGCATTGATGTAATGCGTCATGTCATCATCCTGGCCCGAAACGGCAGCCAATGCGCTAAAGATGATATTTGCGGCATCGTAGCTAAGGCCACTTACTTTGTCTTCACCCGGTTCAACACCCCAGCGGGCAGTGAAGTCCTTCACGAAGTTCGTGTAAGCGATATTACCCTTGTTCATATCGAGGCCCGGCACACTGAAATAAGAACCTTCCACAAGGCGCTTACCCTGGATCAAGAGTTCACGACCATACCAGCCGGACGTTCCAAGATATGTACCGGAAACCTTGTTGAATGCGGCCTGGCTCACCATGGCGCCAGCATCGGCCGGGTTTGTTGCCGGGATAAAGAGGCCTGGGAAATCGCTAGTTGAATCGGCAAGGTAAAGCTTGCGATCTCTCGGATTCACGGTATTGAGGTCGCTCAAGCCCTTCGCAATATTGCGGCGGCGGTTCACCTGACTAAAGCGGACATCGCGGAGAAGATTGAATTCCGTCTTGTAGTCCGGACGGCCTTCTTCGTAATTGCGGAAACCGACAACAGCACCGCCACGGCGTTCAACAGCCTTGGTAAAGCTTTCGGACATTGCGGTACCGAATTCGCCAAGCGGGCTCATCACACCAAACTCGCGGATGTCGAGGCACTTGATGGCAAAGTCAGCAATGGTCTGGGCGAGGTTGTCCATGGTGATGTTCACCTGGAAAATGTTCGGGCCAAGTTTTGCAATGCCAGCATCCGTTGCAGTCGGGGTAAGCATCGGCACATGCTGGTAGTTCGCACCAAGCCATGCAGCCACGGACGTTGCCGGAGCACTCATGATCGGGCCGACAATAGCGATGATGCTATCCTGATTGACGGCGCGCTGTGTGCGCATGAGAGCGATGGCAGCATCGGCATGCGTATCCTGGAAAATGATATTCACCTTGTCCTTGAGTCCGGCCTGTTCGTAGGCGAGGAGAGACCCTTGAACAGCGGCGGCACCGAATTCGGCATAATCGCCCGAAAGCGGAGCTAGAACGAGGACAGTCGGGAGACCTGCACCGAGACCTTCAAGAGCGCTGATTCCCTTCTTGGCGGTCTTCTGCAAATTCTCGGAGGAGCTCGTCTTGAGAACCTTCTTGTACCAATACCTTGCAGCGCGGTAACGCTTGGCGTTCTGGCATTCACGGCCAATCTGGAGTTGCATCCAGCCCATCACTTCGCGATCGACAGGATACTTTTCGAGCAAGGACTGGAGCTGGTCTGCAGTAAGGAGCGAAGCGGCCAACGTCTGGATGGCGACATCCTTCGCACGGGACCTTGCAGCCGGGTTGGTCGAATAAGAAAGCACACGGAGCATCGCTTCGACGCCATCGAACACGGAACCCTTTTCCACATCGATAACGGCACGGGCAAGTTCCATACGTTCGCGGTAGGCGGACTTCACATGGTATTCCAAGAAACGGGATGCCACATCGTGAGCTTCGTCCTTCTTGCCAGTGCGCAAGTAGCATTCGGCGAGCATGACAGAAGCCTTTTCGCCATCGAGCTTGCGGAACGAAGAGCTATAAATTTTTTGAAGAGGAGCAATTGCATCCGAGCAGCGGCCACTCTTGACCACCGACTTTACCTTTTCGACTTCGTCCTGTGCAAAAACCGAGGTCGAAAGCATTGCAGCTAGAAATAGAGGAAACAAGCGATTCATATTAAACCTCGCCGTCTTACTGGAAGCTATCGGCGGCCTCCTGTATTACAAAATGTTCTTTCTTGATTTGCTTTTGAAGAGATTCGGGGAGCTTGGACCAGTCGATAACATCAACACGGAACGGGAGTCCGCTTTCGACAAACGCCTTTTCCACCGAAGTCATATCATCGAGGGCAATGGGGGAGTCCGAAATGACTGCCAACTCCAAATCCGTATCCGGGGTCAAATCCACACCCGTCACACGCGTACCGTACGCCCAGACTTCAAAGCCCTCAAAATGGAGCCCAAGTATTCTCTGTACGGTTTCTAACTGATCCGATTCTAAACAAAGAGTCATAGTTCTTTCAAATATAGTTAATGTATTTTGACACTGAATGACATTAAAGTCTGTCAGGCACAAAACGGAGGAACCAAATTTCGGTATCGCTACCGACACGGACAGGCGGTCCCCATGAATCAATACCGCTAGAGACTAGCCATTTGACCTGATCCAATTCTCCAAGACCATATGCAAGGCGCCAAACCCAGTTAATAATGACAGTTCCTGGGAAGAACTGGCCGTTATGCGTGTGCCCGGACATCGCAAAGTCAGGGCGACGACCCGGGTGGTCTTCTTCGATGCCACGCGGCTGGTGATCCAAGAGCAACCAGGGAAGTTTTGATTCTGCCATTGCCGGGCGGAGATCAAAAAGCGGTTTGCGTTCGACATCGCGCATTTTAGCTACACTATGGTCTATGCGACCGGTAATGCAGGCAAACGAGGTGCAGATCGTGGAATCTTCGAGCACGACAAAGCCGTTGTTCTGCATCCATCTTTTATAATCGCTGCCTTCGCGTTCAACGAAACCTTCATGATTCCCGTCGATGGCAATTGCAGCGACCTTGGCGGTTGCCGCCAGTTTTTGCACAAGAAAGTCGTATTCCCAAGCAGAAAGAGTCGAATCCACAACATCCGAGAAGTCTCCGCCAAACAGCACCAGATCTGGGTGGAGGCTATCGCTCACGTGAACGATACGTTCCATCTTTTCGCGCTTGAAAAGCGGGTCGATGTGAAGGTCGCTAAAGAAGACTGCCGTAAATTCCTTTTCCGTCGGGATGGCCACCTTGAAACTGCGGACATGGAAGTTCTCGTTTGCGCTGGAACCTGCAATACGGAAAATAATCGTGATGAGCACAGAAACAAAAAGCAAAAGTCTCGAAACCGAAACGACAAGACGCGGGTCAATCGGCTTCTTGACGATAGCACGGCGGATGCCTCGGGCAATCCACCAGATGATATAGAGCATCAAGGCTTCGCAAAGCCATACCGCAAAGAACGACATGCAAAGCGAGGCGAAATAACTTGTTCTAAGTAAGAAACAAACGGGAAGGATAATAACCGTCGCACCGGCAATAATGTTCCCCTTGATTCCAGGCGCCACATTCCTGACATTCATAAACAGGAAAAGTACGCCAAAAATGAGTATAAATAAGAATATCATTTCAGTTTTTCCTGAATGAGTGAAAGAACATCGCGATGGACTTCGTCGGGAGTGCGGTTGGCATCGACGACGCTAACGACATCGCTGTAGTCGCGGCCGGCGGCGAGGTAGCCTTCACGGACGCGTTCAAAGAATTCAGCTTTTTCGCTTTCGAGACGGTCTGGGGCGCCACCGCGATGTGCCATGCGCTTGCGGCTTGCCTCAACGGTCAAGTCGAGCACAATAGTAAGTTCCGGAAAGCAACCGCCGCACGTGAGTTCCGTCAGACGCTGTACTTTGTCTGCACCGAGCCCGCGAGCGTAACCCTGATAAGCAAACGTGCTCCACGCAAAACGATCGGCGATAACAATGTTCCCTGCATCGAGAGCGGGCTGGATGATTTCGTGAATCACCTGGGCGCGTGCAGCATTGTACAACAAGAGTTCGGTATCGTCAGCCATGATACCCTTGAACGCAGGGTCCAAGAGCAGTTCACGAATACGCTCAGAAATTTTCGCGCCACCAGGTTCGCGCAAGCGCACAACCTTGTAACCTTCGGATTCGAGAGCAGAAACCAGCAAGTCTATTTGCGTCGACTTGCCGGAACCGTCAATGCCTTCGAGGCTGAAAAATCTTCGAGCTGTTTGCATGATTAATAGACCGTAAGATGCAGAAGAATTTAGGGCGATCGTCATCCTGAGGAACGTAGTGACGAAGAATCCAGAAAAACATACTTAACTGGATCCTTCGCTTCGCAACAACGTCGCTTCGCTCAGGATGACACTTTTCCTATAACCTCTCTTTCGTCTCTCGTCTGTAGCCCGCCGAAGCGGGCGTTCTTTCGTCTAGTCAACATCCTTGCCGTGGCACTTCTTGTACTTGAGACCAGAACCGCACCAGCAGAGGTCATTGCGACCGAGCTTTGCACCAGCCTGCTGTTGGGCGCGCTTCACCGCGGCAGCGAGGGCCGGGTTCACACGGTTCGGGCGGGTGCCCGGAAGCGCGCTCTGCGGCATCGGCTGACCATCAGCCTGATCTTCAGAAAGTGCGTTCGTCTCGGAAGAAGCAGCCTGACCAGCAAGACCTGCGGCCTTGGCGCCATCGGCGCTCAACTGTTCAGAAGCAGACGAACCTTCACTGGATCCTTCGCTTTGCTCAGGATGACGTTCTGCATTAGCATCGCCAGCGTTAGCAGCGGCTTCTTCTGCGGCCTTGCGTTCGGCGTCGATCTGTTCCTGGCTCTTGAGCTGGAGCTGGTCCGGAGAAACCGTCACACCGTTCGGGAGCGTGATGCGGATGTTCAAAATACGGAGGGCCGTGAGCGTTGCAATCTTTTCGAGGCAGCTTTCGAACATCTTGAAGCCGTCGTTCTTGTAGACCATCAGCGGATCCTTCTGGGCGTATCCGTGGAAGCGGATAGCATCCTTCAGCTGGTCCATAGCATACAAGTGTTCCTTCCAAACCTGGTCAATCGTCATGAGGAGGAAGCGGCGTTCGATATTGCGGAAGTCTGCATCCGGAATAATCTTCGTGAGCTTGTCGTAACGCACCTTGCAGAGGTCGATAATTTCGTCGAGCACCTGTTCCGGAGTCTTCGTTACAGCTTCTTCAAGCGTGAGACTGTATTCCATGCCGAGCGTGCGCTGCAAGTCTGCATGCAAGTCTTCGAGCTTCCACTGTTCCGGATAGCTCTTTGCCGGGATGTAAGCAGAAACCTTGATATCGCAAGCGTCTTCGATGCGGTTCATGATTTCGTCACGGATATCTTCACCGTTCAAGATGCGACGGCGGAGCCCGTAAATCACCTTGCGCTGTTCGTTCATCACGTTATCGTAGTCGAGCAAGTGCTTACGGATATCGAAGCTCTGGCTTTCGACGCGGCGCTGTGCACCACGGATAGAACGAGACACGATCGGGTGGGTAATCACTTCGTCTTCGCCCACGCCAAAACGGTTCATGAGGTTCTTGACGTTGTCGCCACCGAAGATACGCATCAAGTTATCGTCGAGGCTGAGGAAGTACTGGCTAGAACCCGGGTCACCCTGACGGCCGGAACGACCGCGCAACTGGTTATCGATACGGCGAGATTCATGACGTTCCGTACCGAGCACATGCAAACCGCCGAGTTCAGTCACTCCCGGTCCAAGCGCAATGTCGGTACCACGACCAGCCATGTTCGTTGCAATCGTCACCTTGTCCTTGTGACCGGCGTACTGGATGATTTCAGCTTCGCGGCCATGGTTCTTGGCGTTCAAGACTTCGTGCGGGATGCCTTCCTTTTCGAGCATGCCGTGGAGGATTTCGGACTTTTCAATGGAAGCCGTACCCACGAGGAGCGGCTGGCCCTTGGCGTGGCGTTCCTTGATTTCGGCCACGATAGCGCGCCACTTGGCATCTTCGGACTTATAGACCAAGTCCTGCAAGTCCTTACGGATGCACGGCTTGTTCGTCGGAATGACCCACGTGTTCATGTTGTAAATCTTGATGAATTCCGTAGCTTCGGTTTCAGCCGTACCGGTCATACCCGAAAGCTTCTTGTACATACGGAAGTAGTTCTGGAACGTAATCGTTGCAAGCGTCTGGTTTTCGCGACGGATCTGCACGCCTTCCTTGGCTTCGATAGCCTGGTGGATACCGTTAGAATAGCGGCGGCCTTCCATCAAGCGGCCCGTGTTTTCGTCAACGATGATGATTTCGCCATCGCGCACGATGTAGTCGACATCTTTTTCGAAGAGGTACCAAGCGCGGAGAGCGTTATCGAGGAAGTGAACCCAGTCAGCATGTTCGCCATAGAGGTTCGTAATGTGCATCAAGTCCTGGATGTGGAGCACGCCCTTTTCGGTAAACTGGATATTCTTGTCCTTTTCGTCGACAGAGAAGTCCTTGTTGCGGACGAGCTGCTTGGAAATTTCGTTGGCCTTGGCATACTTTTCAGTAGCGTCTTCGGCCGGACCACTGATGATAAGCGGCGTACGGGCTTCGTCGATCAAGATAGAGTCGACTTCGTCAACGATACAGAAGTTGAGTTCGCGCTGCACGAGCTGGTTCGGTTCAACAGCCATGTTGTCGCGGAGGTAGTCGAAGCCGAATTCGTTGTTGGTACCGTAAGTCACGTCGGAGTTGTAGCTTTCGCGGCGCTGTTCCGGATTGAGACCGTTGATAATGAGACCGACCGTAAGGCCGAGGAACTTATAGACCAAGCCCATCTGCTTAGCGTCACGGCCAGCGAGGTAATCGTTCACCGTCACGACATGCACGCCATGGCCAGAAAGACCGTTCAAGTAAACCGGGAGAGCAGCGGCAAGTGTCTTACCTTCACCGGTTGCCATTTCGGCAATTGCACCTTCGTGGAGCACGAGGCCACCGATCATCTGCACGTCGAAAGGCAACATGCGGAACGGCTTCACGGATTCCGGATAGAGTTCACGGACCTTGGCATAGAGAGCAGCCGGCAAGTAGACTTCCCATTCGTTCTTTCCGCTTTCGAGTTCGGCCTTGGCCTTGTTCACGGCTTCCTGGAGGTCTGCGCCCAGGCGGCTGAAATCAAAACCGAATTCCGGCTTGAAAATGTTGAAGATACCCAAGCGGCGGTCGCAAGCTTCGCGGCAAACGGCAAATGCTTCAACCTTGATATCGTCAAGCGTTGCGCCGTTATTCAGTTTTTCGCGGAATTCCGCACTCTTTGCAGCAAGTTCAGCGTCGTCCAGCGTTTCGAGAGCCTTGCAGGCTTCGTGAATCTTTGCAATCACCGGGCGGAGCTGCTTCACCTTACGTTCATGAGGTGTACCAAAAATTTTATGGAGTACTGAATCTACAATGCTCATGGTTATCCTTTATAATTGCCATGGGTCGGCCCATAGCGCATGATTTAAAATTAAACGTGGTAAAAAGTAGCAAAAGATGTGCCACTTCATCCAACGTTTCAACTTGAAATATGGCTTTTAAAGAGCTTTTTATGGGGAATGGCGACTTTATCAAGTTAGTTTACTTACACCACTACTCCATTATATTATATTGGACTTATGAAAAAAAACAATTTCGTATATGGCTTTTTTGTACTCGCAGCGGGATTTTTTCTCTCCGCACCCGTGGACGCACAGACGAGTGACGCTGAACTTTTAAAACATCCCGAATTTACATCGAGCAATTACCTCGTGTACCCGGAACCCGTAAATATTAAATACACAAAGGTTCCCGCCGGATACAAGCCGTTCTATATCAGCCATTACGGAAGGCACGGTAGCCGCTACCACCACGACTCAGACGAATACAGGTTCCTCTACAAGACTCTTTCCAAGGCCGATTCCGCAGGCAAACTGACCGAACTCGGTAAGCAAACGCTGGCGTATGCAAAAGTCCTCGCTACCAAAGCCGCCCCGCGCAAAGGAGACCTCACGCAAGTAGGTGTCGCCCAGCACGAGGGAATCGCAAACCGCATGTACAAGAATTTTGGGGACGTTTTTAAGGATTGGAAAGTTGGCGGAAAAAAAGTCACACCGCATGTCAAATCGTACGCAAGCACCAGCGGACGTTGCATTGTGAGCATGGCCGCCTTCATCGGGGAACTCCGTTCGCTCAATCCGAAAATCAAGCCGGAACTTGTTTCTGGCAAGAGCTACATGAAGTTCATCAGTGCCTTTGACTGGGGCAAACTCGACTATTCCAAAGTCAAGACCTACACGGACGAAAGCGACAAGCTTTGGCAACAAGTAAACCCGCAACCGTTCTTGAAAAAACTATTCAACGACAGCAATTACGTTGTAAATAATATCGAAGCAGACAAATTCTACAATAACTTTTTCGAAATTGCAACATCCATCCAAGGCATGGACAAACCGCTACTCGACGAGATTGCCGCAAACGCAAAAATTCCCGCCGATTCATTCGTAAACCTCTTCACGACCGAAGAAAAAATTACACGCTGGAAAGCGCAAAACGCCTGGTGGTACAGCCTTGAAGGCACGAGCCCGCTCATCAATCGCCCCGACGGACTCAACTTTGCAAAACCCACTCTCCAGAATATCATCGAAGAAGCGGACGAAGCCATTGCCATCGACACTACGATAAATGCGCGCGGCAAATCCGCCGGCGAGAAATCCGAAATGCGCGCAACTTCGGAAATGCAAGCAGCGCCAATCGCCGCCACACTCCGCTTTGGCCACGATGCAGCACTCCTCCCGCTTGCCGCCCTCATGCAATTGCCAGTCGCCAATGCAAAAGTTTCCGACCTCTCCAAGCTGCACGAACAGTGGAACGACTTTAGAATCATCCCGATGGCCGCAAATTTGCAGATGATATTCTACAAGGCAGCAGGCAAGCCCGTCCTCGTCAAAATCCTGTACAACGAAATCGAACAGACACTGGCCGTGCCGTGCACTCAAAATTGCCCCGCAGCTCCGTACTACCGCTGGGACGATATCCGGAACTTTTATAACGACCTTCTCAAGAAATAGTTTATCATGAAAAAATCAATTGCACTCCTTTTTTGCATCGCCACAACATCGCTATTTGCCGCCGCCAATGCGACCAAAAAAGCAAACGCCGACGTAATAGATCGCCTCGTAAACGAAGGCGTCCAGTTCCACGAGCAAGGTCAATTCGACGATGCTATCGCCAAGTATAAACAGGCCGAAAAAAAAGACCCGAAAAACGCGCTCGTCAAATACGAAATGGCCTTTACATACCATGCCAAGCGCGACTTAGACAAGGCGCTCTCTTACGCCAGAGCCGCGACAAAGCTCAAGACAGAAAACATCGACGAAAATCTCTATAGCCTGCTCGGAAGCATCTACGACGAAAAAGGCATGCCCGATTCTGCGCTCGCCATTTACCGCGAAGGATTCAAGAAGTCGCCCAACTCGGCCAACATTCCATATAACGCGACCATCACGTACATGCGCAAGAACAACGCCGACAGCGCTTACGCTTGGGTCAAGCGCAGCATCAACAACACACGTACGCACGAAGGCAGCTACTATTACGCCGGATTCTTGGCAAGCCAAATCGGCAAGTGGCCTGCGTTTTACGCCTACACAATGTACTCCACGTTCATCTCCAAAAAAGCCGAAATCATCCGCGACAACCTTTCGAGACTTTACGGCAAGACGAAATACCTTGTTCTAAAAAAAGACAACACCGTCGAAATGAACACGCCGAACATCAAGCAAACGGATAGCGATTCCACCGTCAACAAAGAATTTTTGCTCGCTATCCAGACCATGCTCACCATGGATTCTCTCGGAACACGCAAGCTATACGACAAGGATTCCACCTCAGCACAGCAAACTGAATTTTTAATCTACATGTTGGAAAAAACAATCAAGCTTGTCGCGTTCACCGACGAAATCAACGATCCCATCCAAAGATTTTTTCAAGGCCTGATTCGCGAAGGATTGGTCAACGCCTTTATCTATACCATCTGCGAACCGATCGACCGCCCGACATTTGCGCAGTGGCTCATCAAGAACCGCACCGAACAAGCGCGACTCTTCCAGTGGTTCAACAAAGAATGGTTGATGCTATAATTTTCAAAGGAACCTTATGCGATTTTTTGTACCCACAAATATCTACGTCGAAAATGACTGCGTCAAAAATCACGCCGAACTTTTATGTGCCATCGGGCAGCGCGCGCTCATCGTGACTGGGCAACATTCCGCTGCGGCAAATGGTTCGCTAAACGATGTAACAAACGTCCTGACTACAGGCGACATTCCATACCTGATTTTCAGCGAAGTCGAAGAAAATCCATCAACTGATACCGTATAAAAGGCCACAGAAATCGCGCATAAATTTAACGCCGATTTTATCATCGGCATTGGGGGAGGTTCCGCTATCGATGCCGCCAAAGCTGTGGCGCTCCTCCTCGTAAACCCGGACATCAACGCAGATGAGATTCACAACGCACCAAACCATCCGCGCAACCACGCGCCCGTCGTAGCAGTCCCCACAACATGCGGAACAGGCTCCGAAGCAACGCCGGTTTCCATCATCACGAACCACAAAATCAATCTCAAGAAAAGCATACCGCACGTGATTTTCCCTGAGCTTGCCCTCGTCGATGGAAAATACCTTGCCTCCGCCAAAAAACAACTCATCGTAAACACCGCCGTCGATGCGCTCGCCCACATGGTCGAAAGTATCCTCAACGTGAAATCGAATTTGCTCAACCGCATGTGCCCGGAATATGGCCTCAAGCTCTGGGGCGAAAGCAAATATGCGCTACTCTTGGACTGCGATAATGGCGACAAGGATGGTAATGCAATTGACACACCGATTGATGCCTGTTTATACGAAAAACTCATGCTGACCTCGACAATCGCCGGCATGTCCATCGCACAGACAAGCACCGCCGTACCACATGGAATGAGCTATGACCTCACGCTCCACGCAGGCATTCCGCATGGCCCCGCAGTAGGGTATTTTCTCGCCGCCTATGTCGAAGTCTGCGCCAAGTTCGTCCCGCAAGACGTCGAAAAAATCCTTACGCTTCTGGGACTCAAAGACATCGAAGAATTTGGGGAAATGCTCCGCAAGCTCATCGGCACATGCACTGTGAGCCGCGAAATGCGAGACCAGTTCGCCGCCGCCATGAAAGAGAACCACTCCAAACTCGACCTCGTCCCCGGAAAAATCACCCCCGAAGATATCGACTACATCTACGAAAAATCGCTAGTTGTAGGGTAATTTATATATTAACATCGTAAAATCGGAGATCTTATGAAAAAAGCTTTAATCGCCCTCATCGTTGTCGCCGTCATCCTGCTCATCATCGTAGGGAAAGGCATCGGCACCTACAACAACATCATCGCCCTCGAAGAAGGCGTAAAGGCACAGTGGGCACAAGTCGAAAACACCTACCAGCGCCGCTTTGACCTTATCCCGAACCTTGTCAGCACCGTGCAAGGCGAAGCCAACTTCGAAAAGAGCACCCTCACCGAAGTCATGGAAATGCGCAGCCGCATGGGCGGAACCGTCAAACTCGACGAAAGCCTCATGAACGACGAAGCCGCACTCAAGCGCTTCCAAGAAATGCAAGGCACCCTCGGTGGCGCCCTCCAGCGCCTCATGGCCGTCTCCGAAAACTATCCGGATCTCAAGAGCAACAAGAGCTTCCAGGAACTCCGCGTACAACTCGAAGGCGCCGAAAACCGCATCGCCGTGGAACGCAAGCGCTACAACGAAACCGTCAAGGAATTCAACACCACCATTCGCCAATTCCCGACCAACATCGTCGCCGGATTCGCAGGCGCAAGCCCGAAAGCCCTCTTCTCCGCTGACGCCGGCGCAAG
>CAMZFJ010000020.1 GCA_947306025.1 uncultured Fibrobacter sp. | reverse complement strand
CGCGGCATCTGCAAGGGGCTCGGTTTCGACGGCACCGTTTGCTCCCCGACCTACACCATCCTCCACGAATACCCGAACAACCCGCCCATTTTCCACTTCGACCTCTACCGTCTCGAAGGCGGCGCCGACCTCTACGAAGTCGGCATGGATCCGGATTATCTCGAAAGCGGCATCAGCCTTATCGAATGGCCCGAACGCCTAGAAGAAAACGACGCAGGCATCACCCACGTCGTTAAAATCCAAATTCTTTCTGAAACTGAACGAGAAATTACTTTGGAAGTTGTTGGTCAGTAGTTATTAGTCATTAGTTATTGTATAACTTCTAATGACCATTGACCACTGACTAATAGCCCCGAATTACTTCTTGCGTTTCTTTTTCGCAAGCTTCTTGTTCACCTTTGCAATCGAATCAGCAACAGCCTTTGCACGGAGTTCCGCAGCAACCTGAGCCAAAGAATCCGCAATAGCCTTAGCCTTCGCAATCGAATCGGCGCGGGCGGCGGCGGCCACACAAGCCTTAACTTCATCGCTATTGGCAATCTTATTCCAATCCTTGCGGTCACCCTGGCTCAAAAGCATCGGGCCCTTGTAATCCTTCACTATATTATATGCAGCCACCGTATCGCGGGCTGCCATAGCGCCCATGGCATCGGCATACAAATCCTTCTGCTGGTTGCGCATATCTTCAATAGCGCCCAAGCGGTTCTGGCGGAGGATTTCCATGGAATCGCTCACGAAGCTCAAGTCCCACGTTTCGTTATAGCAGACTTCGGCATCTGCATACTTCAAAACATTTGTTTCTGCAGCGACATACATAGCATCGCACGAAGCAAACACTTCTGCACTTTGCTGCTTTGTGTACTGGTACCAGTAATACCCGCCCACGATTAAACCTGCGAGCACGAGCAAGAACACACCGTCTTGCCAACCCATAATCGGAGTCTGCGAAAGTTTCGGTCTCCCGTTAACGGTTTCACCGGCTTCCAGTTTTTCTTCGGCCTCATCAAACGGGCTCTTTCCATTCAAAAAACTAAACATAGATTAGTCCTACTTTTTTGAAATTGCGTCAAAGACGCGTGCATATAAATAAATCTGTTTCATCAAGCTTGCAAATCCGTTCGAACGTGTCGGCGAAAGCCCCACATTCAAACCAATCTGCTGAAAGAATGTCGGATCCACCGAAAGGATATCCGCCGGAGTCATGTCATTGAAAATTTGCAAGGCAAGCGCACCGAGACCACGGCTAATCAGCGGGTTCGTCGTACCGCCTTCAACATCCATTTCGAAATGGATCTTTCCGTTTTCAAATTTCGGCACAAGATACATCGTCGAGGCACAGCCCTGAATAATGAACTTTTCAGCCTTGAGCGAAGCATCCATGCCCTTGTGCTCACGAGCCAAATCCAAGAGGAACTTCCACTTGTCATCGGGGTCGCTAAACGAGGCAAACTTGGCCCTAATCTTTTCTTGACGATCAACAATACTTTCTGGCATACTCATATTAGTGCAAAAAAGAACGCATTTTCCAAATTACCGACGGACAAGACCACAACACAGCAAAGAAGATACGCAACAACGTCTGCTTTTCACGCGGGAGCTTCGACAAGCGTTTCGCCGCCTTATCAAACTGCTCGTCCTTGATTTTTGCAAGCCCGGGCTTCGCTTTTGCAATCTGCAAATGGGACTTGCCAAGCTTAGCCATCCAGCGGTCAAGGACAGAAGCTTCAATGCGAGCACGAGCCGCATCATCAGAGGCGTTCAGCCATTCGTAAACCGCTTCCGCAGTAATCTTTCCGCTCAAAAGCGCTTCAACAATACCCGAACGGCTCATCGGGTTTACGCAACTCGCAGCATCCCCCGCCTTAAAAAGCCCGCACTTGGCAAGCGGCTTGTCGGACTGCCCGCAAGCAATCATGCCACCATAAATAGCTTTGATACTTGCTCCCGGATAATGGGTATCAATAAAATGCTTGAGCTTTTCACGCAAAGGCATATCGGGCTTTGCATCTTTCGCAAGAACAAAACCAATATTCACTTCCTTGCCATCACGCGGGAAAATCCAGCCGTAACCGCCCGGAAATTCACTCCCGTAGAACAAGTCGATATGGTCACGCTTGTGTTCAATACCCTCGGCGACAGCAAAAATTCCCGGTTCCAAGTCCGTATCGCCCGATTCAATCCCTTCTAGGCAAGGGATTCCACGAGTGAGGCGGCAGCCCGGCCCCGTTGCATCGATAACCGTTTGGGTCGAAATTTCGAATAATTCTTCGCCCACCTGAACATTCAAATTCCAGCCATCTTCGCTACGCGAAATGCTTTTGACAAGAGCGTCAAAACGGCATTCCACACCCGCTTCAACACAGGCATCGGCAATCGCGTGATGGAATTTGGAACGGTCGAGCAAACGGCCGCAATCTTTACTGTAAAATTCAGCCTTGTAACCCTTGGGCGAAGTAAAATAAATACCGGAAATACTCCCGCGCACCCAGGATTCGTCAATCGGCCACAATTCGTTCAAACGATGGGTAGATACAGCTTCGGCGCAAAAAATAGGCTCTTTCCAAGGTTCCTTTTTATCCAAAAGAAGGATTCGTCCGGCACCGCCTGTCATTTTTCCTAGCTGGAAAGCAGCCATAAGACCAGCAGGCCCCGCACCGCAAATCACCGCATTGTAAGAATTTGAACGAAAAGTTGTCATTTCAACGTAAAATTAGTATTTATTTGGTCACTTTTTATTTTTCATTGTTAGTTTTGCAATTTTTTTAGTTATTTTAGGGCTATCCGTTATTTGATTTACTTTTTCATAAAGGGAATTTGACTATGAATATGAAGAACGTCTATAAATTTGGTCTCTGCCTCCTTAGTGCTCTTGCGCTTAACGTGTCTGCGCAAGACTTCAGAGGTAAGGACCTGAACACCTCCTTCCGCGATAAGAAAATCGACAACTACCAGTTCCAGAAGGCTAGAGCAGTCAAGGGCGTCACGGACTTCCAACGCGCTACCGGTAACGCACCTAACTTCGAAGGCGCAAACCTTCCCGAAGTTTCTTTCCGCAACGCTGTGATTAGCAAGGCAAACTTCGAAGGCGCAAACCTCGCTGGTGCAACGATTAGCGGTGCAGACATTCGTTCTGCAAGCTTCGAAAGCGCAAACCTCGAAGGCGCAAACCTCTACCGAGCAACACTTCTCGATAGCAAATTCCCGAAAGCCAACCTCAAGAACGCTCGTCTCGACGCTATGAAGGTTTCTGACGAATGCGACTTCAGCAAGGCTGACCTCACCCAAGCTTCTGCTATGGACATGGACTTCTCTCGTTCCTTGATGGCAAACAGCGACCTCCGCAAGACTGTCATGGAAAAGACGGACTTCACGGCTTGCAACCTCATCGCTGCAAACTTCTCCGACGTCAAGCTCAACAACGTGAACTTTGCCAAGGCAGGTCTTTCTCAGGCTGACTTCGACGGTGCAACGTTCAACAACGTCAACCTCCAGGAAGCTGACCTTTCCTTGACCACCTTCAATGACGTGGACCTCTCTAGAACACAGCTCCAGAAGGCTAAGTTCGCCCAGTCCAAGGTCAAGAACATGAAGTTCACGAACCTCGACTTGAACGGCGTTATCTTCGACAAGGGCGATGTTTCCAAGAGCACCTTCGACAAGACCAAGCTCAACAAGGCATCTTTCTTCGATGCTAACGTGAGCAAGAACGTGTTCAACTACGCTGAACTCATGAAGGCTGTGTTTGACGGGGCTTACGTCTTCAAGGACATCTTTGACAACGCCGACCTTACCAAGGCAAACTTTGCGAACTCCACAATCGAACGTTCCGCATTCAACAATGCTCAGCTCTCCGGTGCAAACTTCTCTGGTGCAAAGCTCATCAAGGTTACCTTCCTCAATGCTAAGATGGAAGGTGTCAAGATTGACGCAGACACCAAGATGGAAGACGTGGACTTCTCCGGTGCAGACTTGACCGGTGCAAAGATTGAAAAGTTCACTGCCAAGAAGGTGTTCTACAACGAAAGAACCAAGTTCCCGGCCGGCTTTGATCCGCGCGCCTATGGTTTCAAGAGACCGGGCGAAAAATAAGCCCAATTGAATAACGGAAATTAGGGACGCTCAATCGAGCGTCCTTTTTTGTTTTTATAGGTATTAGGTAATAGGTTTTAGGGGTTAGGGGTTACAAGTCATTCTCGAAGAGGATCCATACTTGTTTAATTAACATTTTTATTGAACTGTATGGATTCCCTCCCTCACTTCGTTTGGTCGAGAATGACTATAAAGGGAATTACTGTCTACTGCCTACTGTCTACTGCCTACTGCGGTTTCGCCGCCCTTATCCATCAGCCAGCTAATGGCCTCGGCAAGCGAATGCACGCGAACGACTTTCATCGAGCCCATGTTTTCCGCGATTTTGCAACTCGCAGGCACTACAGCTTCAGTCATTCCCAAGCGATGAGCTTCTTTAAGTCGCTGTTCCAAGAGGCTTACGCCACGCACCTCGCCAGACAGTCCAAGTTCGCCAATCGCAATCGTCTGCCTAGATATCGGGATGTTCAAATGATTGCTCGCCACAGCAAGCGCGAGCGCCAAGTCCGACGAAGCATCATTCACCTTCATACCTCCAGCGATACTCGCAAACACATCCGACGCCCCAATCGTCACGCCTCCGAACTTTTCCAAAAGCGCGAGGATAATCGTCAAACGCTTCGGGTCAATCCCCGCTGCGACTCGCTGCGGCACGGCAAAATTGGTCTGGTTCACGAGCGCCTGCGTTTCGAACAACAGCGCCCGAGAGCCTTCCATCGTACAGCAAACGGCGCTCCCCGGCGTGGGCGGCACGCCTTCCTGCAAAAACACCTTGCTTGGATTGAGCACCGGATTGAGTCCATGACTCGTCATCTCGAAAACGCCGATTTCATCGGTTGCACCAAAGCGATTTTTGATGGTTCGCAAAATCCTGTACTGATGATTCCGGTCGCCCTCGAAATACACCACCGTATCGACCATGTGCTCCAAGATTCTCGGACCGGCAATCTGCCCGTCCTTTGTCACATGCCCAATCAAAATCGTAATGCAACCGGAGTTTTTCGCAAAGACCATCAAGTCGAGCGTACATTCGCGCAACTGCGTTGCGCACCCGGGCGTCCCTGCCAATTCGCTCTTATAAACCGTCTGGATAGAGTCAATCACGAGCACCTGAGGTTTCACCTCACGTGCCTGCTCCAAAATCTTTTCGAGATTCGTTTCGCAAAGGAGCATCATATCGCTCCCCGAAACATTCAATCGCTCGCTGCGGAGTTTCACTTGGCAGGCACTTTCTTCGCCGCTCACATACAAAGCTTTAACGCCCGCCGCATTCATTGTAGCAAGCGTCGTGAGCACAAGCGTCGATTTGCCAATTCCTGGATCGCCGCCAATCAGCACCAAGCTCCCCGGAGCAAAACCGCCACCAAGCACTCGGTCAAATTCCGAATTCGCCGTACTCAAGCGGCGCGTATCTTCCGTTGCCACATCCTTGAGCAACACAACCTTGTGCACCGGGCCGCCAAGCCCGCGCCCAGCACGCCCCACCTCAGCAGTTCTTTCAATGACATGTTCCTTTAGCGAGCTCCACGCTCCACAAAACGGGCACTTGCCCGCCCACTTGGGAGTCGTATTGCCACATTCCGTACAGAGATACTCAATTTCTTTCTTTGACTTATTTAGTGCTACCATGAGCACCAATATAATAAAACGCACTGACAAAAGGTGTCAGCGCGATTAATATTGCACAAAAAAGCAGGAATCAGGCTATTTTTTCACCGTCTCGATGTTTTCGTTCTGAAGTTTCAAGATGATATCGCCAGAATCCGGATCCATCATCATACTAAAACTCGATCGAATGGTAAAAAAGACATTCTCGATATCATAGCTCACATCCAGCGGCGGCACGATATTCTTATTAAAGTAGTCGAGAATCAACTTTTCGCGAGTGTAGTCCACCGTTTTTCGAATGTTTGCAAAATCGTTGAGCATCAAAGTTCTTAAAAAACGGTAATGCGCCTCGTAGGTATAACGATTTTCCAGTTCCTTCGGGATGTACGAAATGCCATCCATTCGAATCACCGGCGAATTCTTCGTCAAGTTCCAGAACAAAAATCCTTTATAACCCGGCTCATACGATTTTGTATGCGTTGCCTCGCCAGATACCATAAAGGCGTCAAAGGTTTCCTTTCGCGTAAAGTAGCTCTTCATCGCCATGTCGTCTTCGGAAATAAATGCCGAGAACACGCTGCCATACGGCGTATCTTTAAAGACTTTTCCGACGTGATAGATGCGCTTGATTTTGCCTTTAGCCGTGCGGGCTCGGTAAGTCACCTGTTTTGTAGCCGTGCTACCGCTCTGGACCTGATTTTTGAGTTCCCTATCCGTCTTCTCATAATCTTCGGGAAGAATGGTATTACTGAAATGTACACCGATAAATTCGCGGAACTCTTCGACACTATCGCATTCGAAAATATCCAATACGCGTGCGTTCACATAAAGAATTTCAGCATTCGAGGCGTTAAACACAATCACGCCGCCAGGAACATATTCAACGAAATTGAGAGCAAGCTGATGGAGAAGTTCTGTATTCTTGATAGCGCTATCAATTTTTGCCTTAATCAAATCCTTATCTTTAATGGGCAGGCGAACAAACTGGTAAGCGCCCAAGCGAATAGCTTCTTTGGCCAGTTCCATGTTATCGGTCATGATGATAAATGGAATCTGGAGTTCCTGACTGCGCCTCCTGAACTTCTGAATAATCTTGAATCCGTCAATTTTGGGCAGTTCGGCGTCAAGCAGTACCAGCGAAATACGGTTGCCGTATTCGAGCAAGATGTTGAGCACCTGTTCACCATCTTCGGCAAGCAACACATTATAATCGTCTTTCAAGACATTTTCGAGGAACCCTCTATTTTGCGGATTGACATCTGCAAGCAAAACAGTCTTCGCATCCGTCGGGAGAGTCACTTTCGATTCGTTAGAAGAATTATCAAAAGCACTCACATGCGTATTGCGCAAAGTCAAGTCGTAGATGTGGCTATCATTGATATCGGCAATCAAGTACCCGCTTAAAAACACATATGTTCCACGAACGGCATACGTAATCTCGCGCGGCCCCTTGTAAGCCGCGTCTTCCGCCTCGTGAAGTATACGGTAAGTAGCATCTTCGGGATCATTGATCGCTCTTTCAACATCTTCGATATCGGCAAAACCAAGGCTCTTCGTTTGTTCATTAAATAATTTATTCGTAAATAGGAACTTAAACATGCCATTGGCATAAGCCATAATCGCTTTAGGCGTTTCCACCAAGTAGTCTATACGCCCAAGCTTTGAATACACAAGACGCGTATTACGGTCTTCTATAGGCATCCCGATAGATTCCATGTGTTTCATGGTATCATGCAAAGGCTGCGGTTTTCCGTAATAGTATCCTTGAACTTTTTCGCAACCAATTCCCTTCAAAAATTCCATCTGTTCCTTGGTTTCGACACCTTCTGCCAAAGTCTTTAGCCCAAGATTTTTGGCCATGCGAACCGTCGAACGGATAATCGTACGGGAAGCGTCATTGAAATTCGCAAGGAATGCCATGTCAATTTTAAGTTCATCGAACTTGTAATCCTTGAGGGTGTTCAGCGAAGAATAGCCACTTCCAAAGTCGTCCATCCAAACTTCATAACCCACCGAACGGAATTTCTGAACTTCACTCCGGACATAAGAATCCGAAGCCATAATGCTTTCCGTTATTTCGATGCGGATATACTCGCGATCAATATTGTGCTTTTTAAGGGTACTTTCAACAATGTCAAAGATATCACAACCGATAAAATCCAGGCGCGAGAGGTTGAACGAAACAGGAACAACGGAGTGTCCCTGATCGAGTTCTTGGCGCATTTCCTTACAGACAATGTCAACAATGCAGCAGTCAAGCTTATGGATTTGGCGGGATTCTTCTAGCGCTCCAATAAACGCAGCCGGATTCAAAAAACCATACTGCGGGTCAATCCAACGGGCAAGCGCTTCCGTACCGCAAAATGTTTCCGTAATCGTGCGGACAACCGGCTGGTAGTAAGCCTTGATATAACCATTTGTAACGGCTTCATCAATGTGATTGACAATGTAATTCTGGAGCAGAAGATCCTTGCGCAAGTCATCATCGTAATAGCGGATAAAGGTATCGGCATTTTTCTTTTGTTCGTGACACGCCAGTTTAGCCTTTTCGCTCGCATCTAGGATAGCATCAAACTCATCAATCTTTGAAATGCCCACATAAAGGTCCATTGAAATTTTAGAAATGGAGCCTTTAACACACCTGCGGATTTCATTCAGTTTTTCTTCAATATTATGGATATCGGCAATGACCGCAAAATGGTCGTTGGAAAAACGCCAGATTAAATTATCCGGAAAATTCTTTTTTAGGCACGCCGCAAAATTAATCAGGAATTCGTTTCCCATGTCGAAACCGTTGGCGCTATTATACAGCTTCATTCCGACAATGTCAAAAAAGACAATCGAAGGGCTTCCGCCCTTTTTCCTGATATCTTCAGCAAAATCTTCACCGCACAAGCGGCTGTATTCCATATTGGGGAGTCCCGTCAACGGATCAAAATAGCGGTCCGCATGTTCGCTTATTCGCAACAGAATAGAATTTTTCCCGTGCCATTGCATCAACGAAGCGCTTAAAATCAGTTCCTTGCCCGAATGCGGATTACGGAAAATGGTTTCGCCCTTTTCAAGGACTTCGTCAATACAGATCTCACACTGTTCGCTGTCGTTAAAGAAATACTCTTCAAACTTGATTCCAGAATCAAACGCCTTTACCGGATTCCAAATGCGTTCTACGGACGTGCTGACCATATAAACTTCGTGCGTCTTTGCATCAACGATAACGAAAGGTTCAACCTTATCCGTATTCAAAAAATCAATGAGGCTATTATCAAAAATTATACGACTTCCACCATTGGATTCTAACGCTGTAGTCACGTCATCATAAACAACAACAGCATATCTAGTACCATCCTCAAAATAGCGGTGGTAACCTACAGCATGAATTGTACGGTATTCGTCTCGACCATATAATTTTTGACGATAGAGGACATCGTAACGTCCATCTTTCGTCTTGGCAAATTCCTTGGCCTTTGTCGCTACAAAAACGATATCTTCGTGATGGACATCTTTGTACATGTCCGAATCAAGAAACTGAATCAAGTCTTCACGATTACAACCAGGAGCTTGCCAACGAATAAGGCCTTCAGAAACAAGAACAGTCTTAATATGTCCATCAACAAATTGATAGACCGCAAGCGGAACCTCGGAATGCTCCAACTCATTCCGGGTTTCCTCAATAAATTTTATATCATCCTGCACCAGCATAGCTTCACGCCTCCGTTACAACGAGGATAGATGCAAAAAAAGCAATTTCGCAATCCACGTCCTATAACGAATACATCACTCCCCTAAAATTGAGAACACCCATCCAATGTTTAAAATAGTTTAAATTCGGGATATCCGCAAGTTTTAAAACATAATTTTTTAACAAAAATAAAGGAAAGTGTGATGAAGCGCAATATTGGTGACTTTTTTAAGCCGAAACTTTGCGACCGGCTTCAACGGCGTCGGCGACGGTCTTTCCCGTAAAATCTTGAGCACTGAACCACCGACCGCTCTTTTTATCGTCCAAAAGCACACTTACAAGAGCACCCGGTACGACTGTTTCCGGAGCGTTCGGGGCATTCGGGCCACCGAGATCCGTACGAAGCCATCCCGGATCCATCACGTTCATCATCACGTCAGTTCCGTTCAGCTTGCAGGCGAAATCCTTCACGAACTTGGTGAGGGCTGCCTTCGCGCAAGCATAACCGGCAAGTTCCGGCTCGTTGGCGATGCCGCTTGTCGTCAGCTGCATGCGACCAAAACCGCGTTTAATCATACCCGGCAAAAAGTGGTAGGCAATTTTGATAGGCGCAAAGAAGTTCACCGCCATCGCCTGACGGAAATCGTCCATCGTATTCGTCGTGTAATCCGTGAAATAGTGGCTCATGAGGCCCGCATTGTTGAAAACGAGGTCCACTTGCACACCGAAAGAATCGATTTCAGCCAAAGCGGCATCGATTTCGGATTCATTTTCGAGGTTGCAACCCACAGCCTTGACCTCTACGCCATACAGAGCAAGTTCTGCAATCACCTTTTCGGCATGGCTCTTGTCGCGCCCCTGCAAAATAAGATTTGCACCGAGTTTAGCCATTTCAATAGCGATAAGGCGACCCACACCGCGGCAGCCACCCGTGATAAGACACCATTTCCCTTTTACGTCGATCATTAGTACTCCTTCGCGCCTTGCGCAGAATTTAACGTTGTTTCGTCACGAAAATATTCTTTAATTGCATGAAAACAACCACGAATCGGCATGTTTTTGTACACAATAGTAAAAAGATTTTGGCCACCAATATTTACATGATAGAGCTAAAGCTCATTTTACGATTACACGCCTTTGCATGCCAATCAAAAGACTATTAAAGTTTTACGTCATTTTGCAAACTATCGCATGCACCATTTTTTTCAAATTTTTCATAAAATTTGGCGCGATGTATTACGAGACGCTCCTACTCCACGAAGCAATAAGGCTCCTTCTGATTACATTCAGACAATCGCGACGCCATACCCAGCAGTCGCTATCTATGGAATCAGGGATTTCCAGGCAATTCATCTCGCAGATGGAATGTGGAAAGCGAGTCCCGTCTATCGATACGCTCTCACAGCTTTCGATAGCGCTCAAGACAAATATCAGCACCCTCATGGTAGAACTGGACCGAATTTACCAACATCTCGTAAGGCAGCAACGCCCAAAACAAGCCGCAAAAGCCACTTCACAAACATCAATAGCCGCCGAAAGTACCGATCCAAGTTTAGAGTACATACGCAAGGCCAAAGGAATACACATACCCTAGCCCTTAACAAAAAGCTTAAAATTTTCTATCTTTACAATCGATGGAATGGCCGCGCAATATAAAAACTTTGACAACCGACGAGCTCAAAGCTTGGCTTCGGGATGTAGATGAAAAACCCTATCGCGCCGACCAAATTCAGAAATGGCTTTTCTGCCAGCAGGTGCGTTTTTACGACGACATGGGGAACGTTCCCCCCTCTCTCCGCGAAAAAATGGCAAAACAGTTCACGCTTTGCGGTCTTAAAGAAGACCAGCGTTCTGTTTCTGTCGACGGCACGGTCAAATGGCTTTTCCAGACCGAAGACGGTCACCATATTGAAACCGTGATGATTCCGGCAAATGGCCGCTATTCCGTTTGCGTTTCGACTCAAGTCGGCTGCGCCATGAACTGCGCATTCTGCCGTACGGCCAAGATGGGGTTCACGCGCAACCTCGAAGCGGGCGAAATCCTCGAAGAAATCATCAACGTCAACTGGTACTTAAAAGACAACGGCTTCATGAACGAAGAAGGCGGAGTCGCCCAGGTGACCAACATTATTTTCATGGGCATGGGCGAACCGCTCAACAACCTTGAAAATGTGCACCGCGTCTGCTGCACGCTGCACAATCAAAAACTTTTCAACATGGGCGCAAAGCGCATGACCGTGAGCACTTCGGGTGTTGTCCCAAAGATCAAGGAACTCGTGGACCGCAATACGCCCTGCTGCCTCGCCGTAAGCCTCAACAGCACGAACAACGAATACCGTTCGTCCGTGATGCCGGTGAACAAGACGTGGCCCATCGAAAAACTTTTGGAAGCGGTCGATGACTACATCCGCCGCACCGATAACTACGTGACGTTCGAGTTCGTGCTCATCCAGAACATCACCTGCACACCCAAGGCCGCCAAGGAGCTTATCCGCATTTGCGCCCCGCGCCGTGTGAAGGTGAACGCCATTGTGCTTAACGACGGAGACGACCCGACACTTCACGCCCCCACCCCCGAAGAGGTGGAAGACTTTCTCGCCGCTGTGCGAGCTGCTGAAATTCAAATCACGATCCGCAATCCACGCGGTAGGGACATCCTTGCTGCATGTGGACAATTAGCGTACAAAAAGGAAGGTAATAAATGTTAACGCAAAACCTCCCGGAATTCTGGGACAATCTTTATGCCGAAGGCAAGGACTACTGGAATTTCAAGAAGGCGACTCCGGCCCTGCTTGAATTTTTTAAGCACCCCTCCTGCCCTGCAGAGGGCTCCGTGCTGATTCCAGGCGCTGGGTTCGGCTACGATGCCGAGGCGTGGGCTTTGCGTGGACATGATGTTTTGGCCGTAGACTTTGCACCGACCGCAGTCGATGAATTGGACCATTTGAGCCGTAAGCACAAGAATTTGCGTTCGCTCGACCTCGACTTGTTCACTCTTTCCCCGAAGGATGCCAAGCGTGGCGGTCAATTGTTCGATATCATTTATGACTACGGCACGTTCTCGGCAATCCACCCAGGCCGCCGCGATGAATTCTTCGAAGTCTGCTACAAGATGATGAAGGACGACGGCGTGTTCATCTGCCTCATGTACCCGCTCATGAACGGCAAGACCATGCAGGGGCCCCCGCACTGCATGAGCGAAGGTGAACTCATGGCTCGTTTGGACGGCGTGTTCGACATCGTTGAACGCATCAAGCCTACAAACAGCATTCCAGGCCGCGAAGGCAAGGAAGAATTCTGGCTCTTGAAGAAGTGCCTGTAGCATTATTAGTTGGCAGAACTTAGAGTTTAGAACTTAGTACATCCAATTTGTCAAACCCGCGACTATTTTAGACGTCCCCCGGTCTCCGTGCTGGGGTCTTTTTTTATATATCCGGGCTTGTAAAAAATGCACGAGGTACTCCACATGCGCCCCATTTTTTTGTATTTTTGCACCAGTTTTAAATAAGGATTTTTACTATGGCAAACGATTTATGTCCCTGCGGTTCTGGCAAAGCATACAGCGAATGCTGCGAACCGATCATTAAGAAGACCGCTCTCGCCCAATCTCCCGAAGCTTTGATGCGATCCCGCTACACGGCTTACGCCAAGCACGAAATCGCATGGCTCAAGGATTCCCTCGAAGCCACCCAGCGTGACGACTTTGACGAACCGAGCGTAGAAGCTTGGAGCCGTGAGTCCGAATGGCTCGGCATCGAAATCAAGCAGACCAAGACCGAAGAAGAAAAGAACA
>CAMZFJ010000019.1 GCA_947306025.1 uncultured Fibrobacter sp. | reverse complement strand
GTTGCTCGGGTCCCACTTCAAAATGAGTTCATATTCGCCGTCGCCATCGAGGTCGGCTGTGCTCATATCGTTCGGAGTGTAAGTGCACTTTTCGCCATCCGGCATTGTCTGCACCGCCGGAACTTCAAGTTTCAAGGTCCTATATGGGAAAGTATTTCCGCTATTCGAAACCGACTTGTCGAGAATCAACGAAAGCGAGGACTTCGCCTGTTCCTTGCCATCAACGATAGCAGCCACTTCGTATTTGGAAGTCGTTTTTCCTGTTTTATCGAGGAAGTTCGTGCCATCGGTCTTTCCGATAGAAGCAATCTTCGTGCCATCGCGGTACAAATTGAATTCCGTTGCCGGATCTTCGGTACCGAGCAAACGCCAGCTCACAAGCATACCATCGCCCACATTTGACGCAACAAGGCCACGTGTCAAGTTTTCCATCTGACGCGGCGCGGCAAATACAGGAACAGCCAGTCCTGCGGCAAGCAAAGAACTGGCAAAAACCGTCCTAAAATTTCGATTACATCCCATAGCAACTTTCCTAATATATAGGTTCATATTACCCTTAATATAATCTAACTTTTATAAAAAAGTCCACATTGTTTATTACTTTTATGTTTCTGTATTAACTGTTTCAGCCGTTGTTGTCCACAAATATCATTTAAAAATTGTCTACAGTTCAAAAGCCATTTTTTGCCAGAATTTCTGACCAAAAATGACGATTATTAGACCGAAAACAGCATACAAAGACGTTTTTTTGAGAGAATCCAATCGCGTAAGTCATTCCTTTAACTATATTTAACGCCGAGTATGCCGCACTGGTGGGAAAATTTTTCGTGGGAATGGTTGTTTGATAACATCGCAGCTCGATCTCCCACATTTGTGAAAATCATGGTTGTCACGGGCAAGTCGTTCCTGTATTATCACGGAATGACGCGTGCAGCGTCTTTGACATACACAACGCTTGTGGCCGTTGTCCCGCTCCTCATCATGCTCACCTCCATTACACTTGCGGTCGGGTTCGGTAATTTTATTTCGGACTACCTCCCCATCGTCATTGACATGCTCAATTTGGACTGGCCGACTGAGCAGATTATGGATATCGTCGAAAACGCGGAACATATTCCCATCAGAAAACTCGGGTTTATCGGCGCTGGCGGTCTTTTCGTCACGTTTATCCTCGCGTTCGGCAGCCTCGAAACCAACTTCAACGTGGTCTGGGAAAACAAGACTTCGAGAACTTTGGTGCGCCAAATTAAGGTTTACACTCCGTTTTTGCTCATCGGCGCAATCGTCGTCGGAATGTTCGCCGGGTTCGTGAACCACGTTCAAAACGTGCTCTCGGTTATTATTGTCGACGGTTTCCATTTTTCGCCTGAAGTCATCAAGGCCTTGATTTCGGCATTCTGGTATTCCGCATTCCACATCGCGCTCATCCTCGTGATTTTCATTATGCTTTACTTGTTGCCGGCACGACCGGCAGGACACAAGCCCTACACCCGCAAAAAACTGTTCTTGGCATCGATGCTCTCGACTCTGATTTCTTGGCTTGCCATCAACATTTACGTGAAGATTTTAATGCTCATCCAGACGGCGATGGTCACGCGCATGTCCATTTTCTACGGATCGCTAGCTTTTATCCCACTATTCCTCTTCTTGCTTTTTGGCGTTTGGTCCATCATTTTGTGCGGCAACAGTCTCGTGTGGACCATTTGCCACTGGCCAGCAGTCAGCACAAAAAGCTGGAGATGGGAAGGTCAACCGGAGGATCTATAATGAAGGCAAAACTTTTGACATCTCTCCTTATGGCGCTCTCGCTCGCCGTAAGTTCCCACGCAGAACTCCAGGGTTCCAAAGATTATGAACCGGGAAAAACCGAAAACTCCGGTTTGAACGCCCTGATTAGCGTAGGTGGAGGAAACTCCCTGATTGCTCGCGACGGCACCATTTTCATGAACCTCCGCGTCGGTGTCGTGTTGAACCCGCACATTAGCCTGGGCGCATACTTTTCCACCATCCTCAGCGACGTGAAAAACCCGAAGGTCCGCCACCCGCAAATGCTCGACTACCATTCTTACGGCATTTTCGCTGAACCGGTCGTTTTCCGCAGCGGACTTTTCTCGATTTCGCTCCCGGTGAGCATCGGTGGCGGCAGCGTGAACTTTTTGAACAAGGGCGACGAAGACGGTTTCAAGTCTGATGACGCATTCTTTATCTCGGACTTTTCGGCACAGTTCAACTTCCGCGTCACAAAACTCCTTGAAGTTTCTGTTGGCGGCGGCTACAGGCTGTTTGCAGGCATCGAAGAAAACAACCTGAAGAACAAAGATTTCCGCACTCCGTTCGGCGAACTGAGATTCACGTTTAAGGAATAAGTGCGAAGCACGAAATCGAAGGATCTAGTGAAATTAGAAACGCCCGGCAGAAGTGAACTGCACGGGCCGTTTTTTTTTTGTTTTCTTCATTGTCAAGCTAGGCTATTTACTAGCTTTTTCAAAAAGAGAATGTATAGCAAACAGTTGATTGCAAAATCGCATATTTTGTCACCAGCTGTT
Organism: uncultured Fibrobacter sp.; assembly: GCA_947306025.1. Next base: position 10,664 of record CAMZFJ010000019.1, on the reverse strand, counting down.
TGCAAAATTTTCAGTATTTCCGTTTTTCGAGATTTCCGTTTGTAGATTTATCTCAAATTCAAAAAGGAGGTCTAAAAGAACATGCCTAATAGCACAAATACACCCTCTCTCGAAAAAAAATGTATTTTAATGAAGTCGATATTTCCGGAGGCTTTTATGACATATTCTGAAATTGAAGAAAAAATCAGAAAAGTGCCAGAGGAATATCTTGCCATCATCGACGCATTTATCGACGGACTGATGATTCAGCATCAAATGAAAAAAAGTCCCTCCGATGAATTAACCGCCGCCATCAAAGAAAGCGAAGCCATGCTCAACGATCCGAACACCCAAAAGTTCGATTCTGTCGATGCTCTATTTGCAGATCTTGATGCGGAGGAATAGATGGCATATCAAATTGAATACACCTCCCGATTCAAGAAAGAATACAAACTAGCAAAAAAGAGGGGACGAGACATAAACTTGTTGCGAGCAGTCATTGAGATTCTCGCAAAAGGAGAACCCCTCCCTGAAAAACACAAAGATTATCCACTAGTATCAAACTGGAGCGGATACCGCGAATGTCATATTCAAAGCGATTGGTTACTGATTTACAAATATAAAGACGATGAACTCATTTTGAGTTTAACAGCAACAGGCACACATAGCGATTTATTCTAAAACGATTTAGGACAGCCCAAAGCTGTCCGTTTTCCTAGTGGACTCCTGCGGAGTCCCTCGCTGTTAATCCTTCAAGCAACGAACACTAAACCCGAGGAACTTGTAGTTGCCGTTCAGGAATGCATTGTCATCGTTGCCGTTCAAGGACATGCTGATTGCGCGGTTGTTATCTTTCTCAGTAGAACTCCAGAAGTACGTTTTGGAGCCCTCGAGGTCGTAATCTCCACGGACGAACCTGTAGCCAGCTGACAACGCCGAGAACCCGAAATCATCCGTGCCATTACCATTCCAACTAGATGTGGACTTGAGCACCTTGCCCGCGGTCGATACTCCACCGACTGCAATAAGCATTGTTTCCCACTCGGTATTACTCGGCAGGTGCCAGCCCTTGGGGCATACACCGCGAACAGGGTCCGTTGGCGAACAACTTGTAAGATCACCACAGTCTTTGCCGTTTGTACTCCATGCGCCCACGCTATCCATGGCTGCGCTCCACAGGTAAAGCCGTCCATATTTTTCGCAATTCTCAGCAGAACTCTCATAGCAGAAACTGTTTGCCGCTTTGTAGTTCAGGTTCTGAGCCATCCATGTTTGCGAGCCGATTGTCACCGTCTTGTACGTCTGACCATCGCGAGAGTCGGTGAGATTCTCGGTCGAGCCAAGAATGACGACACTGCTAGAGGATGTCATCTTGACACTGCTGCTAGATTTAGACGATTTTTCATCATCATTCGAATTGTGCGCTGAAGTTGACGAATCGTTGTCGCAAGCAATAAGAAATAACGCTAGCAAAATAGGAATAAGCAATTTCATAACATACGCCTTTCAATAAACATTTTAGAATAATTTTCTTTATTCTAAATATAGCATTTTCACACTCACGAACCTCTAAAATTTGCTTTGGGCGACCATATTAGTTATCTTTTAATCGATGCTCAATTTCATTTCTCTTCGCGGGTGCAGACTGCACAACTTGAAAAATGTGGACGCCCAGTTTCCGCTGGGTAAGATTACGGTTGTATGCGGTCCGTCCGGTTGCGGCAAGTCAACGCTCGTGATGGACACGCTCCACGGAGAAAGCAAGCGCCGTTACCTTGAGACGCTTTCGCCTTTTGCAGCCGATATGCTCGGAGGCAAGAGAAACATTCCGCTCGACAGCGCAGAAGGACTCCCAGCAAGTTTAGCGATTGCCGCTACGCGTGGAGAAGCACCTGCAAAAGCATCAGCTCTTTCGATTGCTGAATGCGATAATGCATTACGTACATTGTTCGCCGCATTCGCAAAGCCCGCCTGCCCGATTTGCGGAGCTCCGATGGTAAGCCAAAGCCGCGAGGAGATTATCCGCGAAATTGCGGGGATGCCCGTTGGGACAAAGCTACAGTTTTTAGCAAAAATTGATCCGTGCGGTCACACGCTCGATAAACTATCGGCGGTGTTCTTGGCGCAAGGTTTTACGCGAGCGTTAGCGGATGGAACGATGTATTCGCTGGCGGATTTGCTCCCTGGCGAAAAAGTCCTGAAACCCAAAGAATTCTTTATCATCGTCGATAGAATCATTGTCCGCGAAAACACTCGCACACGCATTGCCGAAGCGGTTGATGCAACGCTTAAGCTCACGCATTCTGCAATTACGCTTGACATCGGCGGTGAGCGCGAATTTTACAGCACCAAGCCGTGTTGCCCGAACGCAGGCGATAAAGACCACGAAGCTAGCGATGCTGAAGCGGTCACGAATCTAGACGCTCGTTCGTTCTCGCCGTATTGCCGCACCAGCGTTTGCGAATACTGCGACGGCACGGGAATTGTTTTGAATGAATCCACCACGAAGAGCAAAGGGAACGGTGGCAAAAATGATGCCAAAACAAAAGAGAACAGCCGCAAAAATGAAGCCAATGAAGTATTCGATGATGACGACGAAAGCGATGAATGTCCGCATTGCAATGGTTTGCGCCTAAAAAAGACTTACCTAAACGCAACGATTGACGGCGTTAGTTACAAACAAATTCTAACTACAGAATTTGCGGAACTGCCAAAGCTTTTGCACCAGATTTTTGACGACAAAATCGGACAGAATTTAAAGGCTACTTTCAATTCGCTTTTAGACCGTCTTGAAGCCATCAACGATTTAGGCATTGGCTACCTCACGCCGGGACGCGCCGGCAAAACGCTTTCGGGCGGTGAAATCCAACGACTCAAACTGGCAAGCCTTAGCACAGGGCACTTGAATGGACTTTTAATCGCGCTCGATGAACCCGCCAGCGGCCTACACGCCTCTGATGTCAAGTCGCTTTGGACGGTTCTTGAAAAAGTCCGCAAACGCGGCAACACGCTTGTGCTTATCGAACACAATCCGCAAATCATCAGCCGCGCCGACTACATCATTGAAATGGGTCCGGGTGCAGGTGAAAAGGGCGGCGAAGTGTTATTCCAAGGCCTGCGCGACGAAGTGCTGGGAAATCCGGAATCACCAACGGGAAAGTGGATTAGGGAACTAGACGAAAGACGAGAGACGAAAGACGAAAGAGGTTCGGCCCTTCGACTAAGCTCAGGGACCGTTTCACCAAGCCAATGTCATCCTGAGCGAAGTGTCAACGAAATCGAAGGATCTAAAAGCATCCGCATCAACAACTTCGCGAAATTCGACATGGCCCCCGTGAGCGCCACGATTCCGCTCAACAAATTCAGCGTGATCACAGGCCCAAGTGGCAGCGGAAAATCTACGCTCGTGTTCGAAAACATCGCAAAACGAGCCAAAGCCGAAGAATTTAAATCACTCGGCATCGACGCTCTTTCCGTCCTCACGACGGGAGATTTTCACGGCAGCAAGCGCAGCACCGTCTTGAGCGCCATCGGACTTGCCACATTACTCCGCGACTTGTTCGCGAAACTCCCCGAAAGCAAGGTGCACGGCTACACCGCATCAAAGTTCAGCATGCACGCGCCCGGCGGTCGTTGTGAAAACTGCAAAGGCGAAGGCGTCATTTACGATCCGCTCGGCTACGAAGAATCCGAATGCCCCGTATGCCTCGGCAAACGCTTCCGTGACGAAGTTCTCGAAGTCCGCTTCAAGTCGCTCTCCATCGCCGACATTCTCGACATGGAAATCGGCAGTGCATACAAGCTATTCACGAACATGAAACCGTTCGCCGAAAAGCTCAAACCGCTCGTGGATACAGGTCTCGACTACTTACGCCTTGGGCAAACCACAGCCCACCTCTCCGGTGGCGAACGTGCCAGACTCCGCCTTTCCATTACGCTCGCCCGCGCCAAAGCCCCGAACACGTTATTCCTCTTTGATGAACCCGCCCGCGGCCTCCATCAAAAAGACATCCAGCAGTTGCTCGGACTCATTCGCGGGCTCTGCAACGCAGGCCATACCGTCATCGCAATCGAACACGCACAAGATTTTGTGAACGCCGCCGATTACGTAGTAGAATTGAAAAGGAAATAAAAGGTTCTATCATGAAAAAGATCGCTCTCTCGATTTTAGCATTCGCAGCATTTTGCACAGCATACGCAGCACCTCTTTTTATCGGCTACTACCCCGATTGGGGAAAATGGCACAAACCTGCTTACACTGTAGATAAAGTTCCCTACGAAAAGTTGACGCATGTGCTGTGGAGTTTCATCACACCGAATACAGATGGAACATTGCATGGCGATGCCGCAGATGATCCGAGCGCCCTCGATTCCATGGTGACGCTCGCCCACGCTGCAGGCACAAAGGTCATCGTTTCACTCGGCGGTGGCGGACAAAGCGAAAACTTTGTACCCGTTGCATCTAACAATGCTTTGCGAGGCAATTTCATCTCGAACCTAGTGCAATTCGTAGCCGACCACAACCTCGACGGGCTCGATATGGACTGGGAATGGGAATACAGTCCCGTGCCCGAAACCGATACGATCGCGTACAACAAGCTCTTAACGGAACTCCGCGAAGCTCTCCCCAAAGACAAAAGCCTCTCGGCAGCACTCCCCTGTTCGCGTTATTACGGCAAATGGTTTACGCCCGAAGTTCTCGTCAAAAATCTAGACTGGTTCAGCTTCATGACCTACGACATGACCGGCGACTGGGATGAAAAAGCGATGTTCGATTCGCCACTCTACCCGCATGAAGGTTACACCACTTGGTCTTGGCAAGAAACGTTTGAATATTGGAGCAAGCGTGGCGTTCCCGCAGAAAAAATGGTCTTCGGCATTCCCGCTTTCGGTTTTGAATTTGAAGGTGCGACCGGACCAGGCAGCGACTTTACCAAGGGAAAGACGAAATCACTCAGCTACGCACAAATTATTAAAAACACCAATTGGGAAATCCATTTCGATAGCGTTTCTGTAGAGCCTTACGCCGTATCCGAAAACAGCTACACCACTTACGAAGACCCGCACTCCGCCGCCATCAAAACACGCTGGGTTAAAGAAAACGGCTACGCCGGAATCATGGTCTGGGAAGTTTCGCACGACTACATCGAAGGCGTCGGAAATCCGATTCTCGACAGTATCGCCATCGTGCTACAGGGCGGTTCTACAAGTATCGCACCGCACAGGACTCATTCCACAATTCGAATGCAAAAAACGCAAATCAAGCACGTCGATGCCCTTGGCAAAGCCGCCAACGACGCCCGAATCATGAAAACACGCTTCCGCATTGAAAAGCCGTAAAAAGAGAAATCCATCCCCTTGCCAAGGATTTTCTCTTTTGTTATAATTTGATAACGGTTATCAAATTTCGAGAATAGCATGGGAAAAACGAATTATAAAACTAGGCAGCAGGATTTACTCCTTTCCTGCTTTAAAGCGCTGCAAAATCGCCATTTTACAGCGGAAGACGTTCATGCCTATTTTTTGGAGCAGAACATTTCCATTGGAATCGCCACAATCTACAGGCAAATTGAAAAGTTTGTGGCGCAAGGCGTTGTCCAGAAGTATTTTCTGGGCGAACAGAACGCCGCATGTTTTGAATACCTTGGCGAAGATTGCCACAAAGAAGTTTCCCATTTTCACTTGAAGTGCGAAAAATGCGGCACGCTCATCCATCTAGAATGCCACGATCTTGAAAAGCTCGGTTCGCACCTGATGGCCGAACACGGTTTTACGCTAGACCCCTTCCGCACGGTTTTTTACGGCCTCTGCAAAAATTGCAGTCACGCCACCAACAGCATTTAACAAAAGACTTTTACATATAAAAAATTAAACCATAATCCTCGCCACCACGAGGACCTATAACGCTTTTACACAAACAAAGGATTCTTATGAAAAAGAATAAGAAACCGGTGATCCTCATCACTGGGTATTTGGGCTCGGGCAAAACGACCCTTTTGAACAACCTTCTCAAGCAAGAGAAACGAAAAGTCGCCCTCATCGTCAACGATATGGGAAGCATCAATGTCGATGCAGAAATTCTCAAGAAGAACGGCTCGAATGTTACCGAATGCCCGATGTTCGAATTGCAAAACGGCTGCATCTGTTGCACACTGCGCGATGAATTCATCCAGCAGATTGAAAAAATTTCCAACCTCAGTTCCGTTGAAGTCGTATTTGTCGAAGCCTCCGGCATTAGCGATCCCGGCGCCGTTAGCGCAAGCTTCCTCGCTTACGAAGAAGACAATCCGAACACGAATGTTTACTTGACGTCTATCGTCACGGTTGTCGATGCCGACAGAATCTACCGCGAATTCCTTAGCGATTTGAAGCAGAGAAAAGAAGCCAAAGACAGTCTTGCCGAAAAATACGACCTCTCGCAAGAAGAAATTTCGACGCTCATTGTGGACCAAATTGAGTTCTGCAACTTTATCATTTTGAACAAGTGTGATTTGCTCAGTGCAGACCAGCTCAAGGAAGTCGAATCCATCGTGCGAGATTTCCAGCCGCGCGCCCCGATTATCCACGCTGTCAACGGCGACATCGACATTGAAAAAATCATGACAACAAAGCCGTTCAACTATGACCAAATTGATTCCTCTTCGGCAATTCAAAAAGCTACGGCTAGCCTTACGCAGCCAGGTCGCAAAAAAGAAGGTTGCGTTGACGAATACGGAATTTCGTCATTCATTTTCGAAGCGAGAAAACCGTTCAACAGAGACCGTTTTATGGAATTTGTCAACAATCGTTACCCGTCGCAGCTCATCCGTTCCAAAGGCTACATTTGGTTCTCGGATGCAAGCAAAGATGTGCAACTCTTTGAACAAGCTGGCAGGAATTCATCAGTACTGCCCGTTTCGTATTGGATTGACGCATTGCGCGAAGACCAAAAGCAAGCATTCCTTGCGGACAATCCCGAAGTTCAAGAAAACTGGGACTCCCGATTTGGCGACCGCGAAAATCAAGTCGTGTTCATCGGAAAAGGTTACAACAAGGACGACATCATGCTCGAACTTGAAAAGTGCCTTGACGAAAGAGCATTCGCATAACGCGTCAAAAGTTCAGATTTGTGATATAAAAAGCGCGGCCTCTCCAATTCGGAGAGGCTTGTTTTGTAAAGGTTTTTCGCTTTAGTAAAATTCTTCAAAGGCCTTTGCGTTGGCGTAAAGGTCTTTTCCTTTCCAATCAAAGAGCCCAGCTCCCCACGCACCGCCAATCGTCGGTTCCCAGAAGAACGTTCCAATCCAACGATTCATGCCGCTAATCATTTCGCGAGTCTTTTTGCGAGAGCCATCGAATTTATAATGGTTATCGGAATCGCCACCATTGTATTCGGCCACAATAAATTCAAGCTTTGAATACTTGGACGTCAAGGAATTGAACAAGTTTTTCCAATTGTCCGGAGTGCCGTCACCGTAAGCGGTATAAGCCGAAAAGCCCATCACGTCTGCGGGAATTTTATACTCGTCGAAAACAACGCCCATCCACCAATTAACCGTTGACGATTGGCGGATGCGTTCGATGTGAAGCACGGTTTTCGTCGTCGGAGAAACTTCTTTGACGGCCTTGATACCGGCGTTGAAATACTTGGCCGCATTCGCCTTGCCCGCCGCGGTTCCCATGTCGCCATTGACTGAAGTGGCCGCCTTATCGACACCATTTCCCCAGCAGTCCGTTTTGCTGTTCGGCTTGTGGATCAATATGCCCGGAGTCGTTTCGTTGCCAACCTGCACCATGTCCGGCGTTGCACCGGCATTCTTAAGAGCAATCATCAAGTCCTTCGTGTAAGCGTAAACGGAATCCGCCATCGCATTAGCGTTATTCACGCCGCGCCAGCGTTCAGGAATAATTTGCTTGCCCGGATCCGCCCAGACATCGCTGTAATGGATATCCACGAGGAGCCCCATGCCTGCAGCCTTGACTTTTTTCGCATAAGCCACAACATGTTCCTTGTCGCCATACGCTTCGGAATCATGACCGCAGCCACTTGCCGCATAGCCGTACTTAGCCTTGGGCGATACAAACGTGCGCAAACGAATCGAGTTGAATCCGTGATTTTTCAAAATCGTGAAGATATCGCTTTCTTTACCATCGACATCGTAAAATTTTGTGTTACTTCGTTCGTATTCCTGAACTTCGGAAATATCAGCGCCGTTGTAAAAATCAATTTTTATGGGTTGGGCAGAAGAAGATGATTCCGGATTAGATCCAGAATGACGTGATGAAGAAGATTTCGTCGAGGAAGACGATTCGACAGGCTCAACGGCCTTAGAACTACTAGACCCATCGACATCTCTCTGGGGGACACTACTTGATGACGACAAAAGTGAGTCAAGTCCGGATTGATACGAAGAACTTGAAACAGAAATATTGGCGGATGAACTATTTGCAAATGATGACGAAGAAGACGTTTCGACAGGCTCAACGACCTTACTGCTACTAGACCCGATTGATGAGTTTGCCGAATCATCGACGTTGCTCAAGGTGACACTGCTTGATGACGAGGACGAAGAACTTTGTTCAACACCAAAAGATTGAGAATTTGCCAAAGGAGACGAAATCGGATCGTCACCACAACCCTGCGAAAAAATCGCAAACGACACACACACTAAACCTAAAACAAGGCTTTTTTCAAAATTCATATTATACACTCAACCCTTAATCCGCCACAAGCGTCATTCCTCTTCGAGGCTTGACTTAATTACCTCGGATATAGAAATATGCAAGCATGTTTCTACACCTCTCGGCTCATTCGTCATTCTGAGCCATTTTTATGACGAAGAATCCAGTTACAAAAGCCCTGGATCATTCACTCCGTTCAGGATGACGTTCTACAAACACGTCCACTCTAAAAATACATCTTATTTGCTGTTCTTCAAAATTTAAAATTGTAAAATAACCCTTTAAAAATTTAAATTTCACGTATGCTCAACGCGGAACTTCTTACATCGGCAAAAGTCCAAGATTTCATCGAACTCGCGACCAAGAAAAAAATGGACGCGTTGCAAGTTTCGACGCATTTGGCCAAGGAATTCAGCAACGAAGACCGCGCCGCGATTATGGACTACATGGCACTCGTCCCCAAATTTAGGGACAAGTTCTTTGCTGAAAATTCCATAAAATCCGCGAAAAACGCACCAGCATCATTCTTGCTTTGCGACAAACTCGCCTTGGAACAGAGCACCGCCCAAGATATCGGTCGTTGGAAATCGACGCTCTGGGAACGCGCCCGCCAAGCAAACAGAAGTGGGGAAAACAGCGAAACCGCTCCCATCGTTCACGACTTGTGCTGCGGCATGGGAGGCGATTCCTTCTACTTGCCCAAAGACTTTTTGACCATCGGCGTGGACCTCGACGAAAACCGCCTTGAAATGTACCGCTACAACAGCAAGGTCATGCGAGATTCGGACGACCACACCATCCTCGCCGATGTCCGCGAAATCGCCAAGCAAAACGATTCCGAAAGTGTAACACTCGCTCTGCCCAAAGCGGATTACTTCACGATTGACCCCGCCCGCCGAGCCATCGAAGGCGAAAACCAGCGCGACCTGCGCAATCTCACGCCCACATTCGAAGAAGTCATCGAAATTTCGAAGCACTACAAAGGCGGCATGGCGAAAATCCCGCCCGGATACCCCATCAGCGAAATTCCCCGTGGCACGGAAATTTTGTACATCGGTTCCCGCACAGACTGCCGCGAATGCTTGGTGCTGTTCGGCGAACTCGCCCAAAGCCCAGACCATGTGCGCGCCGTGATGGTCGACAAAACTGGCAACGCCATCGCCGAATGGAGCGAGATTCGCGACGAAAAACGCGAAGCCCGCAACGAAAGCGAACAGTCGCAATACGACCACAACTACGAACTCGAAGGGCGCGACCGCGTTTACACTACCGCAAGCAGCGAATCCGACTTGCCGCTCGGAAGCGTTTCCAAGTTCATTTCGGAACCTTCGCCCGTGTTGCTCCGCAGCCACCTCTTTGGCGTTGTCGCGCTCGCCCACGACGAATCGACGCACCTGATTTCGCCGGGCATCGCTTACACGACTAGCGAAAAGCCACTCCCCTCGCCCGGTTTTGCCAACTTCGAAGTTCTCGATTCCGCAGAAATTTCGACCGGAGCCGTCCGCGCCATGCTCAAGGCTCACGATGTCGGAAAACTCACGCTCAAGCTGCGAGGCGTCAAAGTCGATCCGGACCAAGAAATCAAGCGTCTCAAGCCCAAGGGCAAGAACAGCGCCATCCTTTTCTATACGCGCCTCAACGGCGAGAAAGTAGCGATTTTGACTTTAAAGACGAAAGAACGCTCGCCCAGCTCGCTATAGACGAATGACGAAAGGAAAAAACTCTAACATCAATCTTTTATTATCTTTCGTCTATCGTCTTTCTTCTATCGTCTAAAAAATTATGTCCGTCAAACTTGAAGAATCTTGGCTGAACCTGCTCGCCGACCAGTTCGAACAGCCGTATTTTAAACAAATTAAAGCAAAACTTTTGCAAGAACATGCGGAACATCACGTGGTGTATCCACCCGGACCGCAGATTTTCGCCGCCCTCGACTATTGCCCCGTCGATAAAGTCAAGGCTGTCATCATCGGGCAAGACCCCTTCCAAAATCCGGGTCAGGCTCACGGGCTTTGCTTTTCCGT
>CAMZFJ010000018.1 GCA_947306025.1 uncultured Fibrobacter sp. | reverse complement strand
CAAAAATCTTGCGTAAAAAGTTCCAGATTTCGCCCTTGTGGTATTCTTCGTCCTGCGCAGTGTTCCGCTTGCTGTAAAGATTCTTGAGCGAAAGCTTGAAATCCTCCATCTTTTCGACGGGAACAGGCAACTTGAGAAACGCAGAATTGACGGACTTTTTAGGCGAAATGAACTTGATTGACATACAAGCGAAATATACCCTTTTTTGAAGACAAAAGATGGCAATCTCAAGGTTTTCGAGGCAAATCTCGTTTTTTTGCAGTCGGGGCGTTGCGGGGTGTCCCCGCTAGAAGGGGTAGCGGCCCTTCGGCAAGCTCAGGGACCTTGGGACCTGTGGTTGGCGAAGGAAAACGAGGGGGAGCCCCCCCCCTCCTCAAAAATATAACACTAGATACACTATAGTACAAACATACATAAATGTCAGGAACAAGAAACACCCAGCAATCTAATTTATGTAAGGAAACAAATCTCATCTCAAACATCGAGGCTATCATGTTCAAATCGATACTATTCACATTGGGGATCTTGCCTATGACCGCTTTAGCTTTCCAAGTCGGCGCCTGGGTCGGTGGCCCCGGCCAATACCCGCAGCCCACCCAAGAAAACGTGCAGGCATTCCAGGATTTGCAGGGCACGCATATCGACCTCATCAGCTACTTTGCGCTCTTCGACATGAACGACTGGGACGCGACCGAAGAGTATGCAAATGTCGCGAAAGACAACGGCTCCACGCTTGTGGTGACCTGGATGGCAAACGGCTATAACGCGCAAGATTTGGTGAACGGCAAGGCCGATGAATACATCCGCGACTACGCCAAGGGTGTTAAAGGCTATGGCGAAGAAATCTGGCTCAGGCCGCTCCACGAAGCGAACGGCGACTGGTACGATTGGAGTGTAGGCAAGGCTGGCGCAGGCAACACCGATGCAAACGTCGCCGAAGCATTCCGCCATATCGTGAAAATTTTCAAAGAAGAAGGCGTTACGAACGTCAAATGGGTCTGGACAACGAACGCTTCGAACTCAGGAAAGGGTTCGACGCTCACCGGCAACTACCCCGGCGACGAATACGTGGACTACATTTCCATCGACGGTTACAACTGGGGCAAATGCCAAAGCTGGTCTAGCTGGCAGACGTTCTCGCAGGTGTTCAAAAAATCCTACGACGCACTCGCCAAAATCAACAAGCCGCTCTTTATCGCCGAAATTTCCAGCTCCGAACTCGGCGGTAACAAGGCCGAATGGATTACGGACATGTTCGAGCACTTTGCTACAGACTTCTCCCGCGTATTTGCGGTGATGTGGTTCAGCCAGAGCAAGGAAGATAACGAAGGCGACTGGGCGCTCAACACTTCACAGGCTGCAGTTGATGCATGGAAAGCAGGCATCGCGAAGATGAAGGCTTTGGACAGCAACACCTCCATCAAACCAGCCGGAAGGGCATCCAGCAGTTCCTTTCGCCTGCAAGACGGCAAGCTCTACATGCAAACCGGCAAAGCATTAAAGGCAAGTGTCGTGCAGTTTGACTATCAGGGCCGAGTCCTGTGGCAGAGCCCGGTGCAGCACTTCACCGCGGGCGTACACGCTATCGACGCTCCCAAGGCAAACGCACAAAGCATTTACAAGCTATCCGTGAAGCGCTAAACAAAACTTATTCATAGAACTCCTTGGACAACCCCCATTCTAGCTCCTTCAAATCGCTAGAGTGGGAATTTTTTATTTGTATGCACGCAAAAGGGAACATCACCAATAATTCTGATTTTCCGCAGCACCAAACTCGCGCAAAGCCAAACACTAGAGACACTTTGAATTTTTTATGCGCTTTTGTTCGGGCTCTTCGAAAGCGCTCAAAGTATCTTTTAAATATAACAGTTCAAGAAACTTAACGGAGCCTTTATGAACAACAAACTATTCACATCTCTTTGCGCCGCGCCAGTTGCAGCGATGGCGATCCAAATCGGCGCTTGGGTCGGAGGCCCCGGACAATCCCCGCAGCCCACCAAAGAGAATGTACGGGCGTTCCAAGACTTGCAAGATGCTCATCTTGATCTTATCAGTTACTTTGCAGTTTTCGACGTGGACGACTGGAAGCGGGTGCAAGTTTACGCAGACATCGCAAAAGAAAACGGATCGACGCTAGTCGTCACATGGATGCCCAAAGGCTACAGCGCCCAAGACATTGTGAACGGCAAGACGGACAACTACATCCGAGAATTCGCAAAGGGCGTCAAAAATTACAGTGAAGAAATCTGGTTGCGCCCCCTGCACGAAGCGAACGGCGACTGGTACGACTGGGGCGTGGGCAAAAAAGGCGCCGGGAATACCGATGCAAATGTCACCGAAGCGTTCCGCCGCATCGTCAAGATTTTCCGCGAAGAAAACGTGAAGAACGTCAAGTGGGTCTGGACCACGAATGTCACGAACCACGGCGAAGGCGCCACGCTCACAGGCAACTATCCCGGTGACGAATACATCGACTACATGTCCATCGACGGCTACAACTGGGGCAAGAGCCAAAGCTGGTCCAGCTGGAAGTCCTTTGCACAAGTCTTCGATGACGCCTACAAGGCACTCGCAAATATCAACAAGCCGCTCTTTATCGCCGAAATCTCCAGCTCCGAAAAAGGCGGGAGCAAGGCCGAATGGATAGCCGACATGTTCGAGCATTTCCGCACCGACTACTCACGCGTATTTGCCGTGATGTGGTTCAGCCAAAGCAAAGACTACGAAGGCGACTGGGCGCTGAACACCTCGCAAGCCGCCGTCGACGCCTGGAAAGCGGGCATTGCGAAGATGAGAACAAAATCTAAGGGATCCTAATCTATATATCAAACAGCTTACCTGGCAGGAGATGCCTTTGTTTTATCTTATACAAGCTCCATTCCATGAAAACCTTCATGGAATCGGACTTTATATAGTCACGCATAGCGGCATCTCTTAAATAAACGGATCTTTCCAAATTCATAGATTTAACAGTTCCAGGAAAATCGGCAAGTTCATCAAAATATGAATAATTCATGGTCGTCACAGTATCGCCCGAAACATAAAAAATCTTCATAATTCTTTCTTCACAAGCCGAATAATACAAGATTTTCCCAGCATCATCTTTTGGAGACAATTTCCATAGGCCATCTTCAAAAGAAGCTCCAGAATAGTCTTCCGGCGTTCCTACAAACTGTCTAAAATCCATAAGATTGGTTTCAGCATCAGACAAGGGTAAAACCTTTCCCGTTTTTAAATCAGTCACTTTTATACGCCCATTATTACGAACTGTTTCCGTTTGAACTAAATTATTCTTGACGGTTGTAATCGACTTGTCTGGTCCCGCAGTAAGAATAGCCATTCCAAAATTCATTTCAAGAACTCCAGGAGAGTTTATATATATCTTTATTTGGTATTCAGAAGTATCTGGATACGCAGCCTTGCCTTGATTTTCAAAAACATCTTCTAAATTCAGCGAACTGGGTTCTGGTCCGCAAATTTTCACATAGGCGCTAGAAGAAGATTCTAAAACAACACTCGACGACGATTGCACGGAACTTGATGATTCAGGAATTTCAGCACTAGACGACAAGCTTGTCGAGCTAGATGACGATGACAAAACAGAACTTGACGATAAAACTTTTGCACTTGAAGAAGAGCGTACCGAACTCGATGATTTCGATAATTCCTTACTTGACGATGATACGCCCTTTTTAGCAGATGAAGACTGAACATTTTCACTTGACGAAGACTGTTCCAAGTCATAAGACATCGCAATTACATCAATTGGATTATTTATTGGATTCTCATCGCTACAAGCAACGAACAACAGAACAAAAACAATTGATAAATATTTATTCATTCTTTCTCCTTAAAACGACTATGGACAATATAAAAAAAATCACCCCCAGCTAAGCCATATCGTCATAAACTTGTCATAAACTTCATATACACCTTGATTGTTCGTAACAATCTGCTTTTCAAGCAAGGCAGCCAATGCCTTTTGAACACTACTTGCAGAAAGGCTGTATTTCTTTAAGAACTGACGGCCTGTAATCTGCGAGACTCGACCTTCTTTACCGATTGCAACAAGGAGTATTTTTTGCGGGGGCGTCAAAAGGAACAGCATATTCTTGTATATCTCAGAATTTTCCTCAACGATATCCTCTACTGTTTCATCTAATTGGGCAACATAAAAAGCACAGCCTTTATCCGTAATGGAATAGGCATAATTCATGATTTTCTGGATGTACCACGTCACACCGCCAAATCGCGCATACGCCTCATGAATTGAATCGTCATCAATTTTTCGTCCATTCTTTTCAAAGTGATACTTTATAAATTCAGAATACTTGCCTTCGGGAATCACATCCAAGTTCATGATGGAAACGCTCTGATAAAAAGGACGCGCTGCCGATACAAAAATTTCACCCATCATAGTCCGCTCGGAACCAGCAAAGACAAAATTCGCATTATGGCAATTCTGTATATAAGTGCGTAAAGTCGCTTCAATATTCTTTTCCGGATAGCATGAAATAGATTGGAACTCGTCTATAGCAATCAAGCACGGTTTATCGGCATTTTCAATATACGCAAAAATTTCTTCTAGTGTAATTGCCGGAGTTTGGACATCGCCAAGTTCGACATTCCACGAAGGCAATCCTTGCACATCAAAAGATATTCCCGCCCTCAAAGATTTTACGGCATCAACAAAAGACTCAATAGCCTTCTTGCCGCGCGGCTTTAACGCATTCACAATTTGGCGGCCCATCTCATAGACGAAATCGCCAAGATTCTTAGTCGCATAAATATCAATTACAAAGGTGTTATAACTACGGACGATTTTCGGTTGCGCAAAGCAATGCCTAATGAGCCCAGTCTTTCCCATGCGGCGTGAAGAAATCAACGCCACATTATTGCCATTCGTAAGCAAACGTGTGAGTTTCTTGGTTTCCGCTTCGCGATCGCAGAAATACTCTGCATTCAGACAACCAGATGTCAGAAAAGGGTTAATTACGGCATTATCCATAGAGATACCTCATTTTATACTGTAAATATACAATTTTTATCCAAAAAAGATTATCCTTTTTGGATAATCCTAATCAGATAATTAGAACTGTATGGATTCCCTCCCAAACGAATATACGAGAAATAATGGTTCCCCAACGCAAGAGCAATACAGGAAATGATGGTTTCCCTCCCTTCGGTCGAGAATGACAAGCTTCGAGGATGACAGGTCGAGGGTGACGATCCAAGAGGAACAGCACGCGGCATTCGCTATGAATATCCCGATGTTTCGCATAAAAGCAGAAAAGGCCCGCGACATAAGTCGTCGGACCTTCCTCTAGGATAATTCTGTGCTTGCGCGCAAGAATTAGAAACGGAAGTGAGCGAAAGCCTTGTTGGCTTCGGCCATCTTGTGCGTATCGTTCTTCTTGCGGACTGCGTTGCCTTCGCTGTTCTTAGCGGCAACGAGTTCTGCAGCAAGGCGTTCTGCCATGTTGGCTTCGTTGCGGTTACGAGCTGCATCGAGGAGCCAGCGGAGAGCGAGAGCCTTGGCGCGATCCGGAGCAACTTCCATCGGGACCTGGTAGTTTGCACCACCAACGCGACGGGACTTGACTTCGACACGCGGCTTGATGTTTTCAAGGCAGAGTTCGAACTTTTCGAGCGGGGTTTCCTTGCCTTCAACCTTCTTGTCGAGGAGGTCGAGAGCGGTGTAGACGATCTGTTCAGCGATGGTCTTCTTGCCCTGCTTGAGCACGACACCGACGAGTTCGGTAACGAGCGTGGACTTGTAACGCGGATCCGGGAGGATGGAGCGATGGAGAGCCTTTCTTCTTCTAGACATAGATTACTTCCTTTCCTTACTTCTTGGCCGGAGCGGCACCTTTCTTCTTGACACCGTACTTGGAACGGCCGTTCTGGCGGCCGTTGACAGCCTGGGTATCCAGGGTGCCACGGATGATGTGGTAACGAACACCCGGAACGTCCTTCACACGACCACCGCGGATGAGCACGATGGAGTGTTCCTGGAGGTTGTGGCCTTCGCCGGGGATGTAAGCCGTGACTTCCATCTTGTTGGAAAGGCGCACACGAGCAATCTTACGAAGAGCGGAGTTCGGCTTCTTCGGGGTGCTGGTGTAAACACGGGTGCAAACGCCGCGCTTCTGCGGGCAGGACTTCAAGGCCACGGAAGCGGTCTTGTTGCTGATCTGTTCACGTCCGTTACGGACGAGCTGTTGAATAGTTGGCACTGTTTAATCTCCTAGATTTTGGAGTGCAAATATAGTTTTATTTCCAAATATTTCAAGTACTTAGCTGTTAATTATCTGAATCTTCCTCGTCAGAAGAGCCGATTTCGTTATCCAGGAGCTGGATTCCGGAACCAGATTCATAATTTTCAGCCTGTACATTCTGCAAACGAGAGCGTTCTTCCATTTCGTCGGCATCGGCATCAATCACTTGGACGTTCCTCAAGTGACGGGCACCAGTACCGCACGGAATAAGTCGACCCATAATCACGTTTTCCTTAAGACCCATGAGCGGATCCACGCAGCCTTCGATGGAGGCGCGGGTAAGGATTTTTTGGGTTTCCTGGAAGGAAGCTGCAGAAATGAAGCTGTCCGTTGCCAAGGAAGCCTTAGTGATACCAAGGAGCATCGGTTGATACTTAGCTTCAGCCTTACCGAGAGCGCGCAGACGTTCGTTTTCGGTACGGAGACGGGTCTTGGAAATTTCTTCGCCCGGCAAGAGATCCGATTCACCCGGATCCAAAATGCGGACCTTACGCATCATCTGACGAACGATACATTCGATGTGCTTATCTGCAATAGCCACACCTTGCAGGCGGTAAACTGCCTGGATTTCGTTCACCAAGTGGCGCTGCACATCCTCGGGTCCGAGAACGTCGAGGATATCGTGCGGGTCCACACTGCCTTCGCTGATCTTCTGACCAGCACGGACACGGTCACCGTCATTGACCGCCAGATGGATACCACGCGGAACCAGCACTTTCACTTCGTTGCCATCCATCTGCTGAATAATAACTTCTTGGTTGTTGCGCACTTCGTTACCGTACTTGACGAGACCGTCAACCGGTGCGATGAATGCCTTGTTCTTCGGAACACGGGCTTCGAAGAGTTCAGCGACGCGCGGAAGACCACCGGTAATATCGCGGGTCTTACCAGCTGCACGCGGAAGCTTTGCGATAACCTGACCGGAGGTAACCTTGTCGCCCTGATGCACGGCGAGGATAGCGCCGTCAGGCAACATGAAGTGGCCAACCTTTTCGCCACGTTCATCATTGATGATGATGACCGGACGCAATTGGTTCTTACCGTGCTGCTTGTCGCTGATGACGATCCAAGTTTCGACTTCGGTCATTTCATCGCGTTCAATACGGTAAGTTCTGTTTTCAATAAGATTGCTAAATGCGATCGTACCGGACACGTTCGTGATAATCGGGCTGTTATACGGATCCCATTCGAACATGCTTTCGCCCTTCTTGACGGTAGCATTGTTTTCGACGTGCAAGATTGCACCGTACGGAATCTGGTAACGGCCCTTGTTGATGCCGGTATTGTCGAAGATAACGAGTTCGCCCATACGGGAGACGACGACCTTCTGGCCTTCGTGGTCCACCGTTTCGACCTGTTCGAGTTCGATGTGACCGTCAACCGTTGCCTTCTTGTCGCTTTCGACAGTAAGACGGGAAGAAGCACCACCAATATGGAACGTACGGAGGGTAAGCTGCGTACCCGGTTCACCGATGGACTGTGCAGCGAGCACACCCACGGCTTCGCCGAGGTCAACCGGACGACCGGAAGCAAGCATACGGCCGTAGCACTTGGCGCAAACGCCGGTCTTCGAGTTACAGGTAAGCACAGAACGCATCTTGATGTGTTCGAGACCTGTAGCGGAAATCTTCGGAAGGTCACGTTCGGTAACGAGTTCGCCAGCCTTGACAATCACTTCGCCGGTAACCGGGTGCTTGATGTCTTCGACCGGAGCGCGACCGAGGAGACGTTCTTCGAGAGGAATAACTGTATCGTCACCGTCCTTGAATGCGGAAACTTCAATACCGTCGGTAGTACCGCAGTCCGGTTCGGTAATCACGAGGTCCTGGCCCACGTCAACGAGACGACGGGTAAGGTAACCAGCGTCAGCCGTCTTAAGAGCGGTATCTGCCAAACCCTTACGAGCACCGTGAGACGAAATGAAGTATTCCATCACGTTCAAGCCTTCACGGAAGCAGGACTTAATCGGGTTTTCAATAACTTCCTGACCACCGAGCTGCTTGATCGGCTTCTGCATCAAACCACGCATACCGGACAGCTGCTTAATCTGTTCGCGGCTACCACGAGCGCCGGAGTCGGCCATCATGTAGACCGGGTTGAAACCGTCACGGTCGTGAGAGAGCAAATCCCACTGCTTGGCAGCGACGTCGGACGTGGTCTTGGACCACACGTCGATCGTCTGGTTATAACGTTCACCGTCAGTAATGACACCGTCTTCGTAGAGGGCGCGAATCTTGGAAACCTGTTCGGCAGCCTTGTCGAGCATTTCCTGCTTTTCCTTCGGGATAACCATTTCGGCGATAGCCACGGAGGAACCAGCGCGCGTTGCCCACTTGTAACCGTTGGCCTTGAGATCGTCGAGGTAGTCAACAGTCACGCGGTTGCCGGTACGACGATAAAGGTCGTCAATGGACTTTGCAATCACCTTCTTGCCGAAGGTTTCGTTGGCGTAGCCAAGAGCGTTCGGAACAAATTCGTTGAAGATGATACGGCCGACAGTCGTCTTGATGACGTTGTCTTCCTTGAGGGTAAGGAACTTGACCTTTTCGCCAGCCTTGACATTGACTTCGATATTGCCATTGTCATCAGCCATTTCGCGGATGCAGGTGCAGTCCTTTTCGACAGCGCCCATATAGATCTTGCGACCTGCCGGGAGCTTGAGGTAAACATTGGCGTTCAAATCCACGACGTCGTTTTCGTAAGCGCGGATGGCTTCGGCCGGATCGTAGAAGTGCATGCCTTCACCCTTACGGTTCGGACGCGGCTTGGTGAGGTAGTACAGACCAAGCACGATGTCCTGGCCCGGCACAGCGATCGGCTGACCGGAAGCCGGGTGAAGAATGTTGTTCGAAGAAAGCATCAACACGCGGCATTCGAGCTGAGTTTCGAAAGAAAGCGGAAGATGCACAGCCATCTGGTCACCGTCGAAGTCAGCGTTGAATGCTGTACAGACGAGCGGGTGGAGGCGAATCGCGTTACCTTCGATGAGCTTCGGATAGAAGGCCTGGATACCCAAGCGGTGAAGCGTCGGAGCACGGTTCAACATGACCGGATGGTCTTCAATAATCTGTTCGAGAATGTCCCAAACTTCAGGACGTTCTGCGTCAACGTACTTCTTAGCAGACTTGAGCGTGTAGACAATGCCTTCTTCTTCCAAGCGCTGGATGATGAACGGCTTGTAAAGTTCAAGAGCCATGCGCTTCGGGAGACCGCACTGGTGCATGCGAAGTTCCGGGCCCACGACAATCACGGAACGACCGGAGTAGTCCACACGCTTACCGAGCAAGTTCATACGGAAGCGGCCCTGCTTACCCTTGAGGAGTTCGGCGAGGCTCTTGAGCGGACGTGCAGAACCTGCACGAGCGGTGCGGCGGCCGCTATCGAACAACTGGTCGACAGCTTCCTGGAGCATACGCTTTTCGTTGCAGAGAATCACGTTAGGGGCACGGATGTCGATCAACTTTTTCAAGCGGTTGTTGCGGTTGATGACACGGCGATAGAGTTCGTTCAAGTCGGAGGTAGCAAAGCGGCCACCTTCGAGCGGTACGAGCGGACGAAGATCAGGCGGGATAACCGGAAGAACGTCGAGGATCATCCAGGACGGCTGGTTAGCGAGCAAACGAGATTCGTTCGGATACTTGTGGCGGAATTCTTCGTAGGCGTCGGCAAGCACAAAGTCATCGTGCTTGGCTTCGTAATCTACCTTGAATTCGGCGACAGCTTCGGCAAGACCCTTGAGCCAGGCCTTGCTTGCGTCGCGGGCCGGATCCGGATTCTTGTAGTAGCTGCGGAAGCTTTCCATCTGGGACTTCTTGAAGGCTTCGACGACCTTGAGGCGCTTCACGGCATCGTCCTGCTTGGTCTTGGACTTGGAAGTAGCCTGCAAGCGGAGTTCTTCGGAGAGCTTGGTCAAGTCGACGCGGTCGAGCAACTGCTTGATAGCAGAGGCACCCATCTTGGCTTCAAATTCACGGCCTTCGGCAACGAGGTCCTGATACTGAGCTTCGTCGATCAGGGAGTTCGGTTCGAGGTCGGTCGTACCCGGATCAATCACCACGTACTTTTCGTAGTAGATGATATGGTCGAGGTCCTTAGTATTGAGGTTGAGAAGTGCACCGATGACGCACGGCTGGTTACGGACGAACCAGGTGTGGGTCAGAGGAATAGCAAGTTCGATGTGGCCCATGCGTTCGCGACGGACCTTGGAGTGAGTCACTTCAACGCCGCAACGGTCGCAGATGACGCCCTTGTAGCGGATGCGCTTGAACTTACCGCAGTTGCATTCCCAGTTCTTAACCGGTCCAAAGATCTTTTCGCAGAAAAGACCATCCTTTTCAGGCTTGAAGGAACGGTAGTTAATCGTTTCCGGCTTTGTCACTTCGCCATAGGACCAGTAACGGATCAGGTCCGGGGAGGCGAGATGAATAGAAATGTCGCCAAACTGTTCAGTCATTTCTTCAGCCATAATTACTTGTCTCCAGTGGTCTCGATATCAAGACCCAAAGAATGAACTTCGCGAATCATAACATTGAAGGATTCAGGGATACCCGGCTTCGGAGTATTCTGACCCTTGACAATGGCGTCATAGACCTTGGAACGGCCCTGCACATCGTCAGACTTGACGGTGAGGAGTTCCTGCAACGTATAAGCGGCGCCGTAAGCTTCCATAGCCCACACTTCCATTTCACCGAAGCGCTGGCCACCGAACTGGCTCTTACCGCCAAGCGGCTGCTGCGTCACGAGAGCGTAGCTACCGATAGAACGTGCGTGGATCTTGTCGTCGACCAAGTGACCGAGCTTGAGGTAGTACATGTAACCGATGGTCACCGGGTTGAGGAGGGCTTCACCGGTCTTGCCGTCGTAAAGCTTTGCCTTACCGATAATCTTGTTGTTATCCGGATCCATTTCGTAGTTCACGATCGGGTTCTTCTGGTAAGCCTTTTCGAGTTCCTTGCAGATATCTTCGAACTTGGCACCGTCGAACACAGGAGTCGTCACCTTGAAGCCGAGAGTCTTTGCAGCCCAGCCCAAGTGAACTTCAAGCACCTGACCGATGTTCATACGAGAAGGCACGCCCAGCGGGTTCAGAAGAATCTGGAGCGGACGACCGTCTTCAGTGAACGGCATGTCTTCGACCGGAACGATTCTCGAGACGACACCCTTGTTACCGTGGCGACCTGCCATCTTGTCACCGATGGAGAGGCAGCGCTTCTTCGCGATATAGACCTTGACGCTCTTGAGAACGCCCGGCTTGAGTTCGTCACCCTTCGTGACCTTGTCGATTTCCTTTTCCATCGTGCGGGTAAGGGTATCGAGGTTGTCGCGAGCGACGAGCACGAGAGAGAGCACCTTGTCCTGGAGGTCATCGTCATCCACAACGAACGTGGAGAGCGGAGAAACCTTCGTGACGTCGATGAATCTGAGGTTCTGTTCGTTATAAGTCTGACCTTCGCGGATCAAGAGTTCATGCGTTTCGTTGTCCATGACCTTGCCAGCAGACTTGCCAGCGAGGAGGTCGAACATGTGTTCACGGCATGCATCCTTGATGCGGTCAATCTGGCTCTGGAAATTCTGACGAATTTCTTCGATGGTTTCCTGATCCTTTTCCTTGCTCTTCTTGTCGGCCTTGTCCTTCTTGCTGAAGATACGGGTTTCGAGCACGACGCCCTTCATTCCCGGAGGAGCCTTGAGAGAGGAATCGCGCACATCGCCGGCCTTTTCGCCGAAGATGGCACGGAGCAAACGTTCTTCCGGAGTGAGTTCGGTTTCGCCCTTCGGGGTAACCTTACCGACGAGGATATCGTCCGGACCGACTTCAGCACCGACGCGGATCACGCCGTTTTCGTCGAGGTTACGGAGAGCGTCTTCACCGACGTTCGGAATTTCGCGAGTCAATTCTTCCGGACCGCGCTTGGTGTCGCGCACTTCCATTTCGTATTCTTCGATATGGATAGAAGTGAACGTGTCCTTGATAGCGAGTTCTTCGGAAATAATGACAGCGTCTTCGTAGTTATAACCGTTCCACGGGAGGAAGCCGATGAGGATGTTCTTACCGAGAGCGAGTTCGCCGTGGTCAGTAGAAACACCGTCTGCCAACACGTCGCCGACCTTCACGAAGTCACCAACGTTCACAATCGGCTTCTGGTTAATGCAGGAATCCTGGTTAGAACGTTCAAACTTGCGGAGCTTGTATTCGTCAATCGGATCCTTGCCGAGGAATTCATAGTTTTCGCCGAGACCGGTAAGCGGTTCAAATACGCCGTTCACCATGTTGCCACGCTGCACAGTGATGTTGCAAGCGTCAACGAAGGTCACGCGGCCGTCGTGCTTAGCGCGGACAACCGTACCCGAGTCGAGAGCGGCGCGGCGTTCGAGACCCGTACCCACGACCGGAGCTTCGGCGCGGAGCAGAGGCACAGCCTGGCGCTGCATGTTAGAACCCATCAATGCACGGTTAGCGTCATCGTGTTCGAGGAACGGGATGAGACCTGCAGCGACAGACACGATCTGCATCGGAGCCACGTCCATGAGGTCGATACGTTCGGTTTCGGTGTCGCCAATAGCGATGGAGTCCTGCTTCATCAAGTGCGGGTATTCGCTCTTGTCGCGGACGATGACGTAGCCGTCCATGTCGCCCTTGAAGCGGTTGTCGTCGTCGAGTTCGGTAGAAGCCGGAGCGACCTTGAAGGAGTCTTCTTCGTCAGCAGTGAGGTAGCTGATGTAGTCGGAAACGATCTGTTCCACGACATCGCCCACCTGCACGTAGTCCGGAGTGCCATCAAATTCATCAAGAGCGAAGCCGTTCTTGCTATAAGAAATATTGCCGTCGGCATCCTTGATCTGGAAAACCTTGTTCACGAAGCCTTCGAACAATTCGCGCTGGCGGTTGTCGAGGTTCAAGCGAACAGTGTCGATTTCCTTCTGGGTGAGTTCAAGTTCCACGAAGAGGTGCGGATCGTGAACGAAGCCCTTGAAGATACCGAAATGCCACTTTTCTTCCGGGAAGTAGCACTTGTTGCCCTGAGCGTCCTTGAATTCAACGAGACCCAC
>CAMZFJ010000017.1 GCA_947306025.1 uncultured Fibrobacter sp. | reverse complement strand
GATCTGCTCGCCGGCGAGATCGCACTCGCCGACCTTCGTTACCGTAACGGTAGCAGTATTGAATACTTCGTTCACAACAGATTTATTCGAAGCAACAGCAATAACACCACCCACATTACCTAACTGGCTTTCATCAGCAGTCACAGCGCCATAGTTACCGGCACGTTCAATCTTAGTGGACGAAAGCGTTGCCACCACGCCACCAACATCCTTCGTTCCCGTCACCGTTCCATAGTTCAAAGCCATGGAAATAGAGCTTTCATCGCCTACGCTCGAAGAACCGCCGACAACACCGCCAACAATCGATTTACCAGCCACCGAAGCAGAATTTGTCAAATTCGTGAGCGCTCCATTTTGCACGCTGCCCAAAGCACCACCAACATTGTTAGTGCCACTAACAGAACCCGTCACAGCAACATTCGTCACCGTAACGTGCTTTGCTTCGCCAACCAAACCACCAACGCGGTCCGCGCCCTTGATTTCAGCGTTTTCAATCGTGCAATTTTCCACCGTCACTGAATCGGCCAAACCGGCAAGCACACCAGCAACAGAGCCAACATTCATCTTGGCGTCCTTAATGACGACATTGCTAATATGCGCACCGCGAGCAAGTCCAAACAAGCCACTATAGCTAGCAGTATCGTTAATCGTCAAGCCAGAAATAGTCTTGGAAGCGCCATCAAAAGAACCACTAAAGACTCGGTTGCCATAACCATAAGAGTTCTTACCAAAAATTCCTATCGGTTTCCAAGCCTTTGTAAGAGCGATATCCGCCGTTTGCTTAAAATACTTGTCTTTAAAAGACATGGAGGAGTCGTTTACATAGAACGCAAGCGAAATCAATTCCTCTTCAGTCGAAACCTGGTACGGATTCGCGGCAGAGCCATCGCCATTTTTCCAAATCGAGGAAAAATCCCTAGCAATCGGTTTCAAATCTTCATCGGGGATATTTTCGGGAATAGAATCCTTCGGTTGTTCCTGCGGATCTTCAGGATTTGGATTACTACTCAAATTTCCCGAATTGCTGTCGCTACAGGCGAAAAGAAACATTGGCAAAGCAGCCAGAGATAAGATTTTTGCAAAGCGCATACGGCATCCTCTTGTGATTTTAACCACACTCCTCAGTTTAAATTAAATAAAAAAAGGCCAGAACGTACAAAGAGTTCAAGCCTTTTTTCAAATTTTTTTGAGCGATACCAGCGGGCCAAGCCCGAAGCATTACTTGCCGTGGTGTTTGTCGTGGTTGGGGCAGCCACAACCGCCGTTACCGTCGCAATTTTCCTTGTTGCCGTGGCCACCGCATTCGCATTCGTGACCTTCTTCGCCGCACTTGCATTCGTGATCTTCGCCATCGTGGCCACCGCAGCAGCAGTGGTGCTGGAACGGCTTGAGATCTTCGTCGGTGGCTTCGCGCACGCTCACAACTTCAATAGCGAAGTTGAGGTTCTTGCCAGCGAGTTCGTGGTTAGCATCGATGACAGCGGTCTTTTCGCTAACGGACTTGATGCGGATTTGCATCGGGCCGTTCGGAGTCTGGGCAAAGAAAGCCATGCCAGCTTCGACCTTATCGACACCCTGGAACACATTGAGCGGAACTTCCTGAGTCATGCGTTCATCGTATTCACCGTAACCTTCGGCCGGAATCACGACAACATCAAACTTGTCGCCCACATCGTGACCGACCATAGCCTTTTCGAGACCCGGAACGATCATGTGCATGCCCTGGATGTACTGGAGCGGTTCGCGACCTTCAGAAGAATCAATCACGGCACCTTCGTCAGACTTGAGGGTGTAATGCATCTGGACAACTGTTTTTTCAGCAATTTTCATAAATATCCTTTATAATCGCAGGCGAACCCGCGGTTGAATGCTAGGGTGCTAAATGTAGAAAAAATAGTTCCTAAATATTAGTTAATAGTTACTAGTTAATAGTTACTAGAGGTTGCTATATAAACATTCTAGTAACTTAGAACTCGTAACTGTGCCATAGGCACCTCAGTAACTAGTAACTTAGAACTCAGAACTGCTGCTAAGTTTACTTAGCAGCTCACCTGGCTTTCACGGTATTCACCGCCGAAGGCGTGCCCGCTCACCGAAAGAATCGGCGGGAACTGGATGCGCTTCGCCAATGCAAGTCCCTTAAAACGGCGGTACCAAAGGCGCATGTCTTCGAGAGCCGCTTCGACCGTCGGGAGCTTCGACTTGAAGTAAGCCGCATCGACACCGAGCGTTTCGCAAAGCGTTCCTTCCACCGCAAGTCGTTCCGTGTGCTCAAGGCTCACACCCTTTTCGACCCACATCGCAAAAAGCTTGTCGTGGTACGGATAAAGGATCGGGTCGCCCTTGCCTTCGTCCACGTTCATCGCTTCGGAAAGTTCTGCACTCGCCGGAATATCAATGGAGGCCTTCGGGATAATTTCCTTATCGCGGTTGATGTAACGAGCGAGTTCATAGACTTGCGTTTTCCACAAGTCGCCAATAGCGCACATCACGCCGCAAGAATCGCCGTACAACGTGCAATAGCCGACCATCGCTTCGCTCTTGTTGCCGTTGCAAGTGACGCCACCGCCCACCACCGATGCGACCGTCGAAAGGATGGATGCAGAACGCGTCCTCGCCTGCAAGTTTTCGTGGTTGATTCCCGCGACCTTCATCACGGTGTCGTTACGCACAAAAGAGCAACGTTCCAGCGTATGGCAAACTGATTCTATAATGTCAGAAATCGGAGCGACCATGTAAGGCGTTCCCAAGTTCTCGGCCAAGTCGCGAGCAGCATTCTTCGTCGTATCGGAATTGAAACGCGTCGGCATGTTCACGAGGAACACATTCTCCGGCCCAATCGCTTCGGAATAAAGTACTGCTGACACAGCACTATCGATACCGCCACTAGCGCCAATCACCATGCGCGAAATGTGGAACATCTTCAAGTTTTCACGAATCATGAACACGAGCGCATCATGAATTTCAGCAATTTCACTCGGGTACGGCTTTGCAGATTCCGCATAAACTTGAACATTACCATCAATAAATTCAACAACGGCTTCGGCCTCGCTAAACAGAGGCATTTCAAAGACAACCTTACCATCGCAATCGAACACGCGGCTTCCGCCCGAGAGTGCATAAATGTTCTTACCGGTATTGTCGGTTCCGACACCATTCAGGCAAACAACCGGCATCGCACAATCTTTGGCCAAATGCGAAAGTTCCTTATTCTCAACTTCACGGCGGCCAACCACATAAAAATCAGAACCATGTGTCACATGCGCCACGTTCAAAAGCGGAGTGTCATCGAGCACATCGCCACACAAGAAGAACGGCATGTTGCCCGCGTACTTGCGGATTTCAGCCCAATCGACAGGAAGCGCCTTATTAGAAGGGCCAGTCAAAGCATTTCGCGGAAACACCACACAATCGACTTCGGCAGCCTTAGCTCGGTCAAAAGCAGCCTTCATCGTTTGGATGTTCGCCGGCACATTACCCGGCAGAATTTTCATCTGCACCACATAAAGTTTCATTTCAATAACCTCTGCGCTAGAAAATAAAAAAAATGCACCGCCCATGAGCGATGCCTTTTTTCAAACGCATTATAAAATGCAAGTTGGCAGAACTTAGTCCGCTCCGCTCTTAGAACTTAGTTGGCAGAACTTAGAGAGAAGAGCAATGTTCTAAGTGAGATTATCACTTCGCTCTAATCTCAACTGCTAGGCTCAAAAATAGGCTTGCAAGCAATCCTGCTTCACTCGCCTTACGCAGTTGTCTAAGTTCTAAGCTCTAAACAACTACTCGTACTGCGGAGCTTCGAAAGAGGTCGGGATTTTCGGCGTATCCGGATCACTATGGATGAACGAGAATCCGCTAATCTTGTTGGTTGCTTTATCGATCGGCCCCGTCTGGAGCTGGCCATGAATGCTCGTCGTGCACTTATCCGGATGCAAGCAACCAGAATTGCGCATCATCAAGTGGTAACCATAGATTTCCCAGGAGCCACTCTTGAATTCAACATTTTTTTGGCCTTCAAAAGCAGAAAGTTCATAAGAGCCATCGGCCTTTAACGTGAAACTCCATTCGATCCCATTATCAACCTTTTGCCATTCGCCAACAAAATCGCTAGCCTTTTCGTATTCATATTCGACAGATTCGACCTGGCAGTTCATCTTCGTTGTTGTTTCGCCATTAGACATAGAAATTGAATTATCCGTTCCAACAGAATAGGCGTACATCGAATAAACAGGCTTATTATAGTATGCCGGGCGCATCAGGAGCGTGCTACGCTGGATGTCATAATGGCCGCCAATCCAATAGGCAACTTTATCGCCAACGCCATTATCGACGATATACGAATTATCGAAGAACGTAAATGTTCTCGTCGTATCGCCTTCGGTACATTTGTAAATTTTGTTCTTAAGGTCTTCAGCCTTGGAGACCTTGCCCTTCTGAACGGCAACGCTAGCCTTTACGGCTTCGCTATATTCCTTCGAACCGCCAACAGCGTACTTGACCTTACCATTCTCATCGACAATAAACGAAATCGTAAAACCGTCCTTGAGCTTTTCCAAAATCTTTTTGACGGCATCCGTTTCCGCGTATTGCTTGCCGACATTGCCATCGACAAACTTTACTTCGCCATTTGCAAAATCCGTATAAGTCACAAGCCACATTTCATCTGGAATGCGGAGAGCAACAAGGCCCTGCTTACTGCCGGTCGACAGGTAAACTGTCTGATCAAAAATCTTGAGTTCATAGTTCTTTTCGAGGTCCGCAAGCTTTGCAGCACGGGGTCCCTTGGGAGCATCAACAGAAGACGATGAAGACTTCGGTGCATCGGCACTAGAAGAAGACTTTGCGTCATTCTTTACAGAAGAGGAGGATTGTTTATCATCCTTAGCGGAGCTTGAAGAACTCTTATTGTCCTTGGAATCAGAGGACTTCTTATCTTCTGTTTTTGAAGAAGAAGACTTTTCGTTGCATTTAGCAGAATCGCAAACATCGTCTTCAGCAACAGAAGATGACGAAATTTCTTTATTGTTGTTGGGAGAAACCGGACTATCCTCATCGCATGCAGCAAAAAGGAATGCGGAGGAAACCAAAAGAGCAAGTAATTTTTTCTTATTCATGGTATGTAATATAATTTATTTTGTCCAATTTTAGCCAACAAAAATTTACAAATCACACGAAAAAAGCTGTAAAACAGCCTTGTCCATTCCAAGAATGTATTATATGGATGTTTTCAAGTTGGCAGAACTTAGCCCGCTGCGCTCTTAGAACTTAGTTGGCCCTTCGACAGGCTCAGGGACCTCGATAAGGTTGGTGAGCTTGCCGAACCAAAGTTCTAAGCACTCAAAACGGGCAGCCCGGGTGGTAGTCTAGGTCGCGCTCGGCATCTTCGATGGACGGGGCGGCATCGTACAAAAAGCCTGCCAAGGCCTGCTCGGCAGAAACACGCTCCCCGCCAATCCAATTCTTCAGAACGGCAAGCCGCTTAGAAATCCACCACGGCAGAGGAACCATCAGGTGACGCATCCCGGCGCTTTTCAAAACATGCTTAGCCATCTCCGCCATCGTCATTACAGTTGCCCCCGCAAGGGCGTAAGTCTTGCCCACCGCCTCTTCTTTAAGTCCGGCAACAGCAATCCCCTTGACCAAATCTTCACTGCGGACCGGGCGCTTAAAACACTTGCCGCCACCCGGCATCAAATAGAGCGGGAACTTTTTCACGTAATCGCGGAACATGTTGTACTCAACACCGCCGCCATCGCCAATCACAAGCGTAGGGCGCACAATCGTCCAATCGAGCCCGGAGGCCTGCACCAAAGCCTCGCCCTTCTTTTTGCTTTCGCCATAAGGCGTAAGCACCGGGTACGTCACAGAAATACTCGAAACATAAAGGAAGCGGCGCACACCTGCAATTTTGCAAGCCTCTAGAACATGGCGCGTTCCCTCGGTATTCACATGTTCAAAAGCGCTACGTTTTGTAGATAAAAGAATTGCCGCCAAATGATAGACGACATCTACCCCATCAAACGCACTTTTAATCGAATTAAAATCGGTAACATCACCATAACGGACATCCACCTCGCTCGGCAAGGACTTCGCCAAAGAATCGCCCGGAAGCGTCAAGACGCGGACACACACGCCCCGTGCTATAAGTTCCCGGCACAACGCCTTCCCTACGACGCCGGCGCCACCCGTCAATAAAGCAATCATGCTAGGCTTCCAGCATATAACGGATATCTTGAATGCGTCTTGCAAGGGACGCATCCTTTTCCATCTGCTTTTTAAGGGAATTTATGGCGGCGATTACAGTGGCATAGTCCCTACAGAACATAGCACCAATATTCTGGAGCGAGTCCGTCGTCAATTCACAACAAAGGAACATCGCCACCTTGCGGGGCGTAGAAATCGCAGCAGACTGGCGCTTCGATGAAAGTTCGCAAACTTCAACACGGTAATCCATAGCCACCGCTTCAATAATGTTCTTGGCAGTGAGCTCCACATGGCCACCATGTTCCGACGGAGCTACAAGGCGCTTGACGCTACTCAAGTTCAAATCAGCCTTGCAGAACATGTTCATCGCACCGAGAAAATTCAAAAGTCCTTCAATCAAGCGCACATTCTTGCGCGGCGGCATCGAAAGGTAACGGCAAATTTCTTCGCGGTCAGCCTTTGCAAACGGCAAGTCCTCAGATTTTTTGCTAATCAAGTGCATGCGGGTTGCAAGATCCGGTTCGTCAATGCCCACGGCAACACAAGATTCAAGCGGAGTCAAGAGCTTCTTGGAAATGCTCGGGATAGAAGATTTCGAAGTACTGCGATCAAAGTCCGTATCGACAACCTTGAACTTGGACGGATGACGGTCACAAGAAATCACCACCTGCTTGCCTTCGGCACGCAAATGCCTAATCAAAATGGCAAGGCGTTCCTGCGTCCAGAGGCCCTTTTCCAAGAGTTGCACGTCATCGAGCAAAAGGACATCGCAAAGTTCATAGCGTTCGCGGAACTTCTGTGCAAGTTCACGCACATTGCCCGTCTTGTTGTGCAAAGCCGAAGCCATCGCAGTCGCATCGCGCAAGAAATCGTAAGCATGGCAATAAACAATAGAAGCTTCAGGGCGGCTTTTCTGGATTTTAGCAGCAATAGACTGCAACAAATGAGTCTTGCCGAGGCCGCTTTCGCCATATACGAACAACGGATTCAAGGACGGATCGCCCGGATTTTCGGCAACCGCTTGGCAGGCGCGGAATGCGGTAGAATTGCACTCCCCTTCGACAAAGTTTTCAAACGTGTAACGAGCATAAAGCGATAAAGCCTGTTTCGGACGCTTTACCGGCTTCGGAGCCTGCACAACCTTCGGGATAACAGGCATCGTGAGCTTGATTTCTGGAATCGGATCCGAAGGCGCAATCTGGCGAATGCGATAATCAACAAATTCACTACCAAATACAGTTGTAAAGGACTTGCGCAATAAATCCCCATAATGGGAATTCACCCAATTTTCGCGAAGCTCGTCAGGGACAGTAAGCAAGGCATAGCCATTGCACATTCCCTCGTAACCAAGAGCGTCAAGAATCACGGCACCAAAAAAGTCCTTACATTCCGAACGCACGCGGTCGAGCACCTGTTGCCAGGGCGACTCTGCAATATCCAACAAAGAAACAGTATTATCCACGATCTAAAAAACCAGTCAAGATTATAAAAGAGCAAGCAAAAAATAAGAAAGGATTTTGCAAGAACAAGCGCCACAAACGAAAAAAAATTTAAATGTCCATTTTTTGTTCAAAATCGGCAATAATTTTTAAAAAACATTTTTTATCCGAATTTTTCCAATTTACACCATCCTTACGAACGTATGTGTAACAAAATTATCACTTATTATTAGCACAAGTTATCAACAGGTATTTTTTCAAACATCCCTTGACAAGATTTTTCTTACATAAAACATACAAACGTTACCTAAAATGGCGATTTTTGCGTAAAAAAGGCACTTTTTACGTATAAGAAAAATGTAACTTGTTGATTTTCACTGAGTTACGATCGACTTCGTCGCAGTTACTAGATACGAGTTACTAGATGCTAGTTTATAGTTACTAGAATGAAAAATGAGCAACACGAAATTACAATTAATTATCGTGCTGAGATTGTTCAGAATGTTGTTCGTCAAGCTTTTCTTGCAGATGGTCAATCCGCTCTTCAAGCAATTTTTCAATTTCAGGGAGCAAGCGATCCTTAACGCGATCAAGGTACAAGCATTGCAGCTGGATCATGCGATTGCGATGCCGGCCTGCAAATTCCTGAATCCAATGACTTACCGCCTGCTGGCGGTCCTGAATCTTGTCATGCAAAGAGCGCTGGATAAAAGTCCTCTGGACTTCCATATAGCGCTGCATATTGAACGGCATGCGGTAAGTACGAATAAATTGCTTCAGCAACACCAACAAGCAAAGATTGTTGTGTTCGTGATCATGAATGAACTGCCGTAACTCCTCCAGATGTTTCTGGAAGAATGGGACGATAGCTTTATCATCAATTTGATAAAGTTCTAACTCGTCCTGCTTTTTTGTCGCCTCATCGACAGCCATAACACAAATCTATTTTATTAATGCACTGCTAAGCCTTCGATTTTTTCACAAGGAAGCTGAATTTGGCATTTTTTTCGTTTTTTAAGGTGTTTTTTCCTAGAAAAACACGCCCTTCAGTTCCCGGATTCAATCGATCAGCGGCAGCGCCCCTAAAATCTAGCAGTTCTTCGACCTCAACAGGGTTCATTCCGTCGGGAGTCATGAGCTCTAAGGTATCATCCATCGAGAATGGGTTCTTCACGTTCACAAGGCAAGCGCCAGTAGCGGCATCAAAGTCCTTGACCTGAGCCGCAACGCAACCGCCTTCGGCATCCACATGCGTCGCCTCGTAATTCTGCGGAAGCGGACCACGCAAGAATCCCGGCATAAAGCCTCGCCCATCGACAAATCGAATCGCGCGGCGGCTTTCTTCGGGCACCGGATTCCCGGCAGCAACGGCATCAATCGCCATGCGGTAAGCGCGAACCACCTGGCTCAGGTAGTAAACCGAGCGCGTACGACCTTCAATCTTAAACGAATCAAGCCCACCCGCCACGAGTTCCGGGATTACATCCAGGGCACAAAGGTCGCGGCTACTCATAAAGTACGTTCCCCAAGTGTCTTCGTCGAGCGCAATCGGGTCCAGTTCCGGACGGTCCGTGCGTTGGAGCGTAAAAGAGCCTTCGTGTTCACGATAGTCCTCAACCTGTGGACCGGAGTTCGCGTACAAACGATACGGCATGCGGCAGCTGTTATCGCAGGCGCCCTGGTTGGCATCGCGGTGCGTGACCCAGTTCGAGAGCATGCAACGGCCAGACATTGCCATACAAACTGCGCCATGGACGAACACTTCAAGTTCAAGGTCCGGAACCTGTTTCTTTATCTCTAAAATTTCAGATAAGCGCAATTCACGGCTCAAGATAATACGGCGAACACCTAAATTTTTCCAGAACGATGCGGCCAAGTAGTTAGTGGTATTCGCCTGCACAGACAAATGCACTTCCGTTTCGGGATGTTCCTTCAAAAGCCAGCCCACAAAGCCCGGATCCGCAACAATAAGCGCATCGGGTTTGAGCTCCAAGGCCGCATTTAGAGCCTTCTGGAACGATTCCACCTTGACATTACGCGGAATAACGTTACTGGTGAGGTAGAACTTTTTGCCATGTTCATGCGCGTACGCAATACCTTCAGCAAGGTCGTCCAAGTTCTTGAAACCGTTTTCGCGAGCGCGCAAGGAGAAAGCAGGTTGCCCCGTATACACGGCGTCTGCACCATAAGCAAACGCATATTTCATTCGCACAAGGTCACCCGCAGGGGCAAGTAATTCAGGTTTAGTCATTTTTAGGCGTTAGGTTTTAGGTTTTTAGGTTTTAGGAGTTTGAGATTAGGTTTTAGGTTTTAGGGGTTAGGAAGATTACCACGCGTTTCATGCGTCCATTACAAGGCGGCTCCGCCGCGATTATTCACCTAATACCTATCACCTGTTACCTAATACCTATCCTAGAATTTAAATCCGGCGCGGATGTAGGTTTTACGGTCATTGATCAAAGTCAACTCGCCCATGAACGAGAAACGCTGTCCGTCATAGCTGATGGCTGGCGTAAGCGAATACTTGAGCTTAGCACCTTTAAGGAAAGTCTTATGCTTTAAATTATGAGCATCTGGAGTCGTATCGTTCACAGAACTGCCATAATCAGTCCCTTTCCAGAACCAAGTCTGACGGACCGATGCAAAAATATGGCCATCCAAGCGAGCGAAAAGATTCCAGTCAATCGTACGGCTGTTCGGCCCCCCCTGATTTCCCAACGGATAACCTAAATGAGCCACTTGAGCCGAATTTTGCCTAAAATGTGTATAAACATAAGGTTCTACACGGGCATATTCAAAAATCGTTCCCGCTTCAAGCTTATGCCCTTTGATATAAAAATCATGACCCGCTTGTAAACCTGCCATCCAAGCCCACTTCGCCTCGATATTGTCGTTTCTGATTAAGCTAATCGGCGAATCCATATCATCCAGGAAAAATTCCGTATAAAAACGAACAGAATTAAACAAGCGGTAGTTAAAGTCAAATGATATAGAACCATTATTGCTGGATTCCGCATAATTCCCTTTTTCCATGAACAGCGGAGCCGTCGGAACAAACAACCATGGCTTCATATCATCATGAAGTACTGTAAGTTCACTAATGCCAAACGTAGCGTTCCCTACAGCAAGTTCGTAGCGGTGACCAAAGAGATTTCGCGTACTATCCTTATTTCGGGAATTCATGCTATCATAAATACGCAAGTCCGCATAAAAACTCATCACACGCAAAGGACCAATCATCAAGTCCAAGCTCATCATATTGTACGGAATCGCAAACTGGTTTAAAGAGAGGTTGTTGTAATAACCAGGTCCCCAATGCATCACGTCACGGCCAAAGTCTAGACGCAGCCAATCATAGTTAAACGCAAAGTGCGTACGATAACGAGCATAACTTGTGTAGTCAGCACCGGACTTTTTATCTTTTTTTTGAACTTCCAAAAATTCGCGGTCAAAAGAGCGAGGCCATGACGCAGAATGACCTTCGCTATAAATACGGGCATCCAAGACGAAGTCAACAGAATCAATAAAGCCCCGTAGATAAAGGCCCCCGTCAATTCCCGGCCAGATCGTATCACCAGCATCCTTACGGTTTCTCCTGCTAGCACTATGATCCACATCGTTGATATATTCGCCACCGCGGTAATCAATACCACCGACAATGCTTGCCGCAATAGCCGCACGCGGCATCGCATTTTCAAGAGACGCTGCCTTTGCAGCGCATGATGTATCCGCAGAGTCGCACTTGAATTGGAGTCCATTGCCTAAAATACCAGCACCGCGCAAATTGTCATAGTACAACAGAGCGTTTCCTTCGGTCTTCACGAAGTTCTTGCGGAATGTCGTATCCCTACGTGGGTAGGTAAAATACTGGCGCTCGTTTCCGACCGTCTGTCGATGGTACTCGAACAGCATCGGAGCCGTTTCGAGCGTCCGCAAATTGAACGTGCGTTCGGGGCTAATCACCGGCGAAGCAGCCATAGAACCGCTTACGCCAGCAAAAAGAAAGAAGCTAGATAAAAAGGGTATAATTTTCTTGAAATCCATTGCAATAATGTAGCATTTTCATCTGCATTCTTCGCAAAAAATGAAAATTTTGACCCATTTCGTCCCGCTCGGAACTTTTTGTTCCACTTAAAAAAGCAACGTCATCCAAAAAACAGAAATCCACCATACACAAGCTTTTTGGCGAAATATAAGTTTTGAAGAAATGATGAATGGGAGATATTTAATATGAATAAAAGAATCTTGATCATGGGATGCATTTCAGGATTTTCGTTAGGAATATTCACTAGCTGCTCCGACTCGAATTCTGACATATACAACCCAGCCAATCCCATCGCGGAGATTGATAGCGATAGTTCCTCTTCGATAGCAGACGAGGGCTACGGCGATATTACTTCCAGTGGTTCCGAAACCGGCTCGCCAACAGGAACACCGGAAAGTAGCGCAACAACCGGCTCTTCAAACAGCAACGGCACAAAACCAAGCGGCAAGAGTTCTTCGAGCAAAGGCACTCCAGCAGTCAACTCCAGCAGTTCTGCAACGGCACAGAGTTCCTCTAGCGAGCAAAGCAAACAAATTAATGAAAATACAGGCGTTCGCCCGGTCATCACCTACGCCGCAGGCGGAGCAACAGTTGCCAACGGCGGGACCTGCGTTAGCATCGAGGGCGGTTCCGTCAAGATTACCTGCGGCGGTGAATACGACTTTAGCGGCAGCTATACCGGAAGCGATGCGCAAATTCTAGTTTCAACCGCCAAAAGCGACACGACGGTTTACCTGAACATGAAGGGACTGACGCTTACCAATACAGCAGATGCCCCTATTTACATCCAGAAGGCAAACAAGGCTTTTGTTGTGGCAAAAAACGGCACGACCAACACCTTCACGGATGCCGCCACAAGAATTCAAAATTACAGCTACACCAACGACAACGGCGAAACTAAAATCGATACGACAGGCGCCTGCATTTACGCCAAGGACGACCTCACCATCAAAGGCGAAGGAACGCTCATTGTCAACGGCAACTACAATAACGGTATCCATACCAGCAACGATTTGAGAATCAAGAACGGCCTTATTACGGTCAAAGCCAAGAACAACGGCCTTAAAGGCAAAGAAACTGTAGCCATTAGCGGTGGCTCCATCAACATCACCACGACTGAAGGCGATGGCATCAAGAGCGATACCGAAGATGCAACCGATTTAGCATCCGGAAAGGGTTCCATCGAAATCACAGGTGGCGAAATCACTATCAATTCAGCATTCGACGGCATCACCGCAGCTAACGCAGTAACAATCGCGAATGGCGAATCAACAAACCCGACCATCAAAGTTACAGCAGGCGGTGGCCATAGTTGCCTTAGCGATCCCACAAGCAATACCGGCAGCACAGGCGGCCGCGGCGGCATGGGTGGATTCCCCGGTATGGGCGGCAGTTCCTGCTCTCCGACCGAAAGCATGAAGGGTATCAAGGGCGATTCGAGCATCACCATCAGCGCAGGCGTTATCGACATCAACAGCCGCGATGACGGGCTCCACAGCAGCGGAACCATTACTGTTACGGGCGGATTCATCACCGTTGCAACAGATGACGATGGAGTCCATGCCGAAAAAGCGCTCTACGTCAAGGACAATGCGAACATCAGCGTCACCCTCGCCTACGAAGGCATGGAATCTCCGGATATGAACCTTGAAGGCGGCATTACAAGCGTCATCACTACGGATGATGGCTGGAATGCGGCCGGCGGCACGAGCACGACATCGACCGGTGGCAACACGGGTCGCGGCGGCCCAGGCGGCTTTGGCGGCGGTGGTTTCGGCCCTGGCGGCGGAAGCACCGGCAAGCTCACGGTTACGGGCGGTTACCACTACATTTACGTTGGCACCGGCGACACGGACGGCGTCGACAGCAATGGTGACATTACGATTTCTGGCGGAGTCATCGTCGTAGAATGCCGCATGAACGGTGGTATGGGCGGCATGGTCGATTCCGACGGAACAACGAATATTTCAACAAACGCAAAACTTCTCGGATTCGGCACGAACAACTCCGAAGAAGGCACGCAGTATAGCGTAAACTTTACAGCAAACGACTACTACGGCACTACCGAAATCGCGTTCAAGCCGAGCTTCTCCGGAAGCAAGATGGTATCTAGCGTAGGTAAGCCGGGTGTCGTAAACAGCGTGAACGGCATGAACAAGACCTGCTTCGGCAATAGCACCGACCGCTGCGTTTATACGAGGTAGCGCGGCATAGCCGCAGTTACTAGTTAGTAGTTATTAGTTACTAGAGGTTCTCAAAAAAGTCACTCTAAAGGGAGTCTCCAACAGAAGACAAATAAGAACACAGAACAAAAAAGGCGGGCTATAAAGCTCGCCTTTTTCAATTACAAACATCTTTTAAATCG
>CAMZFJ010000016.1 GCA_947306025.1 uncultured Fibrobacter sp. | reverse complement strand
GAACACACCGATTGTTGCAAGCGGAATGTTGTGAGCCGGGATAGCGTGAACCTTGCCGCCGACATACTTACCGATACGCGGTCCGAGAATCATCACGCCAGCGAGAGCTGCCCAACCACCCACAGAGTGGACGAGGGTAGAACCAGCGAGGTCATGGAAGCCATGAGCACCGAAGGTGGAGAGCCAGCCGCCGCCCCATGTCCAAGAACCGACGATCGGGTAGACGAGTGCAACATAGACGATGGTGAAAATCAGGAAGGAGTTGAGCTTGACGCGTTCAGCAACAGCGCCAGAGACAATCGTTGCTGCGGTGGCGGCGAACATTGCCTGGAACAGCCAGTCTGTGAACAGCGTGAAGTGTCCGTTGTAGGCGGCGGTGAAGTTTGCCGGATTTGCCCAGTCGCCAATGCCGAAGCCTGCGAAACCGAGAATTCCGTTGAAAGTGCCCGGGTACATCAGGCCGAAACCTAATGCCGCGTACATCGTGATACCGATAGCCGGAACAGCGATGTTTTTGAAAGCCACGTTTGCAGAGCACTTAGCACGTACAAGGCCTGCTTCAACGCATGCGAAACCGAGACCCATGATGAACACCAACATGGCGCTGATCATGATCCAGATGTTTTCCGTCATAAAAATTGCGTCACTGACGGTTGCGACATTTGCTACTTCGTTCATTTGATTAAATCCTTTTTGAAAATTTGAGGTATGAGGTATGGGGTCGCTCGCTAGCTCGCTTTGAGGTCGCCATGCATAGCATGGCTTGGGGCTATAGTTAGGCACCGAAGGTGCTGCTCAGAGGGGCGAAGCCCCGAGCTCATACCCCAAAGCGAAGCGTGCTCATTGCTATTTATCCAATCGCCTCCGGCCCTGTTTCGCCGGTGCGGATGCGAACGCACTGTTCGAGTGCTGTAACAAATATCTTTCCGTCGCCAATGCTGCCTGTACGAGCGCCCGCGATAATCGCATCAATGCAAGGCTGTACAAACTCGTCATTCACGGCAATCTTCAAGCAAATCTTCTTCAGCAAATTCACTTCGGTCACAACGCCACGGAAGCGTTGATTGTAACCCTTCTGCTGACCGCAGCCCAAGACGTTCGTCACTGACATCTTGTAGATCTTCTTTTCGTATAGCGATTGCTTTACATTGTTTAACCTTTCCGGTTGTATGTAAGCTGTAACTAGCTTCATGATGTTATCCTTTTTTGGGGTTCATTTTTCTTGTACGCCCCTCTAATGCAAAGCCCGTGCCAAAATATCAAAAATGGCGAAAATCGCTCGAATTCGCCAAAAGTAAAAGAAAAATCGCAGCCGTGATGGCCGCGATTACAAATTTTAGTTTTACAGAAATTGCAGTAAATTCAGAAAATGTAAAAATCTAATATTTACTTTGTTTTGGATTTTGGGGCGGCCGTGCTCGCCGGAGCTGCCTTTTTAGCGCCCGCTTTTTTCTGGTCGAGAGCGGCTTTCACGAGACCCGTGAACAACGGATGCGGATCGGTGGGACGGCTCTTGAATTCCGGATGGAATTGGCAAGCTTCGAAGTAGGGGTGGTTTTTGAGTTCCACCATCTCGACGAGCTTTCCGTCGGGCGATGTACCTGCAATCTTGAGACCGGCCTTTTCGAGTTCCTTGCGGAATTCGCTATTGTAATTGAATTCGTAACGGTGGCGGTGGCGTTCGCTGATGCTTGCGCTCTTGTAAAGCTTTGCGGCGTTGGAATCCTTGGCGAGCTTGCACGGGTAAGCGCCCAAGCGCATGGTGCCGCCTTTTTCGGTGACGTTCTTCTGTTCGTCCATCAAGTCGATGACTGGGTGGGTGGTCTTTTCGTCGAATTCGGTAGAGTTCGCGTCCTTCCAGCCGAGAACGTTACGGGCGAATTCAATCACGCAACATTGCATGCCGAGGCAGATGCCGAGCAGCGGAACCTTGTGTTCGCGGGCATAACGGATGGCGACGCATTTGCCGTTCACGCCACGGCTCCCGAAACCACCCGGAATCAAAATGCCATCTGCTTTCTTGATGAGGTTCGGATTTTTTTCGAGCTCTTCGGCTTCAATGCATTCCACTTTCACCTTGGCGTTGTTTGCCATGCCGGCGTGCTGCAATGCTTCGTGCACGGACTTGTAAGCGTCGCGGATAGCGATGTACTTGCCCACGAGAGCAATGGTGCATTCGTACTTGGGCTTGGTTGCTTTTTTGACAAGGCTATCCCATTCGGAATGAATGATGGGGTGAACGCTCAAGTGGAGCTGCTCCAAAACGCGCAAGTCGAGTTCCTGCTTGGAAAGTTCGCGCGGTACAGCGTAAACGGAATCCGTCACGTCCTTTTCCTCGATCACGCATTCGGGTTTCACATTGCAGAAAAGTGCAAGCTTGTCCAAGTGCTCTTGCGGAATGTGCATTTCTGTACGGCACACGAGAATATCCGGGAAAATACCGATATTGCGGAGCTCGGCCACGGAATGCTGCGAAGGCTTGGTCTTGAGTTCGCCTGCGGCTTTGAGGTATGGCACCAATGTCAAGTGGATAAAGCAAGTGTTTTCGATGCCGACTTCAAAACGGAATTGCCTTGCCGCTTCGAGGAACGGGAGCGATTCGATATCGCCTGCAACACCGCCGATTTCGCATAAAATAATATCTGCACCGCTTTCGGCTGCCGAACGGAAAGCATCCTTGATTTCATTCGTGATGTGCGGAATGACTTGTACCGTGCCGCCCAAGTAATGGCCTGCGCGTTCCTTCGAAAGTACAGAAGAATAGATGCGGCCCGATGTGTAGCTCGAAGCCTTGGAACATTGCACGCCCGCGAAACGTTCGTAGTGGCCAAGATCCAAGTCTGTTTCGTAACCGTCATCCGTCACGAAAACTTCGCCATGTTGGTACGGACTCATTGTACCCGGATCCACGTTCAAGTACGGGTCGAGCTTTTGCATGAACACCTTATAGCCACGGCTCTTCAAGAGGAGCGCGAGTGATGCCGATGTAATACCCTTGCCGAGCGAACTCACTACGCCGCCAGTAATAAAAATGTACTTGGGCTGTTTTGCCGTATTCTTTGCGGTTGCCTTAGCCATGTTGCTTCTCCTTGAATTCGTGAGTCATGGTGTGCTCACGTCATTCCGACCTCCAAGCCGGACGTTGTTTAAAGTTTGTACAAAAAGAAAGGCAAAAGCCAGATGCTTTTGCCAGACGATAAAGATGATAATGACAGTTATAGACAGAAAGATAAATCGGATGCTCGAAAACCTGTTTAGTGAGAGTCGCCTGATTGCGTTGCGAGATTGCTGCAACGGCTGAGCACAGGTGGGCTTCGATGGATTCCGATATTTTCATCGGACTTATAATGTAGAAAAAAAGCGCCGCGCGGCAAGAAATGACTAAAAATTTTTTGTAACAATTTTTGAACCGTTACATTTTATGTAATGCATTTTTGCGAAAAACAAGAAAATGTAAAAGAAGGGAAGTGTTAATCTTTTTGCGTGATAAAAAATGTCGTTTGCTTGTTAATTCCCA
Organism: uncultured Fibrobacter sp.; assembly: GCA_947306025.1. The sequence continues at coordinate 10,868 of CAMZFJ010000016.1, read as the reverse complement.
ATGCCCGCCCTTATCTGAGCCGACTCATTCTAGAGCCTTGTTTCGGCAATCTTTTTCTATTTTTTTTGCAGCATTTTTTTCTTCAATCATTGGTATGGCAAATTTATTTTTGAAATAGTCTAATAAAACGAGTTACACCTTTAAATTGTCAAGTACAAAATCCCAGCTTGAATTTTGTGTGTACCTTGTTATTCGATTTTAATTCGTTAAAAATGATTCCACTATTTTCTATTAGCGAAGACTCCAAAAGAGTTGCGTTCGTTAAATTGTGTTCGTTTGTATAAACGAAAAACACTTGCTTTGTGATGAAAAACCCGAAAGTTGTATCTGACTTTCGGGGTTCTCGTTATTGCCGGTGGGTTCCTTTATAACTTCTTGTGATAATAAATTTTTTTAGTGGACTCTATTAAATTGATATTATGTTTCTAATTGGTATTTTTTTATCTTCTGAATCCATTCAAGAACTTTAGCCAGGTCAAGTATCGTTGCACAATGTGGAACGTTAAAAGACAAAGCGCAATGACAATGGCTGGAATCAATAGGTTGAGTACGCATAGGAGTAATTCTGATTGGGGATGCAAAATGGCAAAGGAATATCTGCGGAATATGACTTGCAGCGGCTTGTGCATTGCGTAGATGAAAAAACTTGCACTTGCTAGAAATGGCGAAGGCTTTAACACACCTTTCTTTATGTATGGTGCGAGAAAACCGAAAATCAAAGTTATGGTCGTGTAAATGTAAAGTGAATTGAAATAATGCTCTATCGGAGAATGTAAAATACAGAATATTATTTTCAAAATCAGTGAACTTAAAATAGCAAGGCCGAATAACCTTGAAGTCCTTTCTGAAACATTGGTAAATAAATCAAAGTCTTTGATTGCAAAGAATGCCCCCCATGCAAAAAAGAATATGGTTGTAAAAGAAATGTTGGCGAATTCTAATCCGTAAATTCCTCCAATGAACAAGACTATCAAAGTCAAAACTCCGGTGAACCTCAAACAATAATATAGGGGGAAAGATAACACTATAGAAAATACAATCAAGTTGCGTACAAACCACAATGGACCATCCATTGGTGCTCCGCTATGATCAAAAGCCCAAAGTGATTTTAAATAGTCTATAAATTGATAGTCTGCAATCAATTTATAGCCTTCTTTTTGCATGGTGGGGGAATTTCCTGACATGTATTGAATGCCTGCATAAAGAGCAAGAATCAACAAATTCCATGCAATATAGGGAATTACTAGAGATTTAACGCGGTTCCAAGATTTCTTTTTCCATGTTTGGAAATTAAATCCCCTGTCTGTAGTTCCTGCAAAGTAAAGATAGCCGGACATAAAGAAAAACAACGGAACAGCCGCCACCATAGGCATGTGGTTTGTAAACTCACCTATAAAGGCATATATACCAGTTCCTCCGTCTGCAAGAATGTTTTTTGCCCAAATGTCGGGTGTGTAAAAGTGTGAATATACGATAAGGATAGCTAAAGGGAACCTTATGAAACTGATTATTTGAGAAATTGATTGATTCATGTTTTACCAATTTATTGTGAGGCTTGTTTAATATTTGTAGTATCCAAACTTTATTAACAACAACTTAAAAGTCGCAATCATATCTATCATAAAGTACAGTTTGTATCTTATACATAAAATGGTGAATTTTCTTTTTTTGTCGATGCCGTCCGTAGAACCATAAGCTAAGGCTTCTTTAAATATAGCATTGCGGCTGATAACTTCCTTAAATTTTTTTACGCGTAACGAATACTTTTCTTTGTTGTTTGGATTAAAAAACGTTGTTACTGCGATTGTTACTATTGCATACAGAGTATCTTGGAGTAAGACCTTTTCAAATTCATCCCTACGCTCAAAGTTTTCAATTTCATTTTTTATTTCAGAATAGCAATCCGCCAAATACTGAGCATTTCGTTCATCAATTAACTTTGTAATCGATGTTGGGTTATATCTGTAATGATAAAGGTATTCGTCAATATAAAGGCATTTCTTACACGAGTAAAATGCTCTAAGACTATACTCGGTATCTTCAGAACCTTGCCTTAGTTTAGGGTTACTTACTAAATTGTTGTTTCTTGCATGATTCGTATTGATCAATTTCGCACACGCAGAAGCAACACCTGCAAGATGATCAAGTGTCAATCTCGCTAATTCTACGCATTCATTTCGGTTGTATTGAATTTCTGGTTTGTCACTTTGGAGTTTCCATTTTCCTTTGATTGATTTTGATTCTAGTTCCTCAATCATATTAAAGAAAATCAAGTCAACATCGGGATGTCGGTTAATCGCTGCCACCAATTTTTCACAGGAATCCAAGTCAATCCAGTCGTCACTATCCACATACATGTGCCAATCACCGGTCGTTGCGTCGAACCCCGCGTTTCGAGCAGACACAAGCCCACCATTTTCCTTGTGGATTACCTTGACCCGCTTATCCCTTGATGCATATTCATCGCACATTTTGCCACATTTGTCAGGCGATCCGTCATCCACAAGAATGATTTCAATATTTTTATAAGTCTGATTCAATAAACTTTGCACGCACTTGTCAAGAAACTTCTCGACATTATAAACCGGAACGATAATAGAAATGAGAGGTGTAATGGTCATAGTAATTACTTCTTCAAATTTTTGAGAATTAGCTTAAGATTCATAGGAACGATGTTTTTTACTTTTGATATAAAAGATTGCTTGTATGGCATATGCTTTCTAAAGTATTCCTCTACAGGCAAGTCATTTATTTCGTCATAAACATGATCTCGAACAGAAGAAACACGCGGTGTGGGAGCGTTAAGATTGTGGTTTCCTTTACAAGCGTACTCCAAATCACTTTCTACGAATTCAAATTCTCCACAAACATTATTCCAACCTTGCACTCCATTGTCCGTATTCAAAAGAACCAAAGACACTCCCTTCGTGGAATAAAATTCAGGGTGATATTTTTCAACGCCCCAATAATCGGCTATCGTTATATCGCCGCATCGCTTTTTTTGTGAATAATGGCAAGAATAACAGCATTCACGATAAATGTGGCCTTCTAAAAAGTACATGTAATAAGGGTCATCAGTGCAATTACCATATTTGTATTGGCCATTGTGCTTGTATTTGTATCCGAGTCCCCAACCACCATGCTTGTCTCGGAAAGTGAATTCCGTAATATTTGCCCCATGATGTTTTTGCTTTAATAGTTCAAGATATTTGGAAAATAAAAGCTGAGAAGGAACTCCATGACAAATAATATCAATAAGAAGTAGATTCGGGTTTGGTTTCCCGATAAAAGAGCGAAGTCCTGCAATCTGACAAGGAGTCCCGCTATAAAGAATTTTTTCCCCTTCATTCAATAATTTCTTTACTTCGGAAAACGAATCCACCGTATTGCACTGAACATACTTAGAATTAAGCAGGGGAGGCAATTCATCAATAGTGGTAGCCTTCATGTGCTTAACATTCATTTTCTCGTCGTAAGCGGCGCCGAAAACAATCCAACCGTCCTTAATCGCTGCTGTTGCTAGTCCGGCGAATGCTCCACCCGAGGCCGACATATATAAGGTCTTTTCGTCTTTTAGTTTTGCGGCAAGTGTTTGCTTTACATCAGAAATTAATTCTGTTGTTCTATTCTGAGGACATCTTTTGGCACAAAGCCCACAATTTACGCACTTATCCTGATCAATGCTGGGAGTGAGAAACCCTTCCTTATCTTGGACCATGCTTATACAATGGTGTGGACAAATTTGTTCACACATTCGGCATCCAGTGCATAATTCGGTAATTCGTTCCATTTTACCCCACCGCATCTTTTAACAGTTCTACAGTTTTATTTCTTTCTTGTTCAAGAATCGCATTCACCTTGTCAAAATCGATATTTGGCATATTCACGTAATCATCTATAGAGTTTAAATCTACTATATGACGATTTTCTAAATGCAGTAAATCCAAAAGGCTCTTTATTCTTCCTCCATATTCTGGGAAAAAACTCAAGAATTGCTTGTTCAAATTTGAAGCAAAAGCCGAACAATGGAAAGAATCAGTCAACACAAAATCAGCGTGATCGATAAACGAAATAAAGTTTTCTACTTGTGGCATTGGCAAATGAATGTCTGCTGGTAAAAACATTTTGTCTAATCGATGGCAAAAACGGATAAGCTTTAGTCCTTTTTGCTTGCAAAATTCAATTGCGAATTTGTCAAAAGACCTGTTGGTATTCAACTGATATAAAAGGCAATAACCTTTGCAATTTATCGGTTTTGAAAATTTTCGCCAAAAATCGGCTGTCATTTGCAAGGTCGGATCCAAAACTTGATAAGCTTTTATACCCAAGTCGTTGCAAATGTCAACAGCACTGTTTTCTCGCACAGAGATGAACGAATATTTGGATAGAAGTTCTTTCGTTCTAGCCTTTTCATTTTCATCGAGTGAAGACTTTCCAAAACTTGCTGCATATGCAATTTTGGGTTTATCCGCAGGAGCAAAATCTAGGAACAACGGAGAAAGAATTCCATTGTTCCACCCGGAATTCCATGTTTGATCAGATCCCGTACAATAAATATCTGAATCAAGGGTTATTTTTTTGAAATCATCGGATTCGCATACAATTTGAGGAATTGTATTTAGATGTTTTTTAATGAATTTTTGAAAAATGGAATTTTCTTTAATCCATGATGGAATCCACAAAAAAGATTTAAAGAGCCCCTTTATACCCTGGGTTTTTACAAAATAAATGATTTTCGAATAAATTGTAAGCGATTCTTTGCGTTTGTAATTATAGAATTTTACATCAAATCCTAAACTTTCAAACAACTCTTGTGTGGCAAGAGCTTGCAATACAGAGCCATAATTGGCAACGTTCTGCAAAGTGATTACATGGATTGTTTTCATATAATCAATTTCCTATAGCAACGGCGATTTTTTCGTTTAGTTCACGCATCAAGGCTTCTTCGCTGTAATTGGCTTCTATATAATTTTTTAGCTCTGGTTGAGAGAATCCTTCTTTCATAGCTTTGGTTATTCCCAAGCCAATTTCGTCGACTGATTTCGGATCCACAAGGATTGCGCGGCCATCGTAGTATTCTTTGGGGGCTCCAAAGTTCGTGAGTACAATCTCGCAACCATACGCTGCACCCTCCAAGGCAACCATGCCTACTCCTTCAACTATTGATGGCAAGGCAAAGACTTTTGCTTGCTTATAATAATTTAGCAATTCGGCCTCGGACACCTCTCCCACATATTCAATATTCTTGGCATCTCCAATGAGATTGTTTAACCAAGCCCTTTCGGAATCTCCCATAAGATGACCTGCTAGTTTCAAGTTAAAACCGTATTTTTTGGCGGCTTCAATCAATCTTGGCACATTCTTGTTGGCAGACTTTAAACGGCTGGCATGGAAGCAGAAGTCTTCTTTTTGGGGGAACCCTTCCAGGGGAGGAATTCTATAATGGAGAGGAATTTTTACAATTTTATCTTGCGGGATTTCAAGAGCGTAATTCACCATGTAGCGCTCTTCTTCGCTTCGCACAAGCCATAGACATGGAAATTTTCGAGCTAACCATAAGTCATGGAATTGTGATGATAGTCCAAGAATTTTTTTTGCACCCCAGTACTTGACAAAAAATTTGTAGATAAATTTCGGCCATCGAGGATCTATGATTGGAGCCATTATCAAGTGTGGATTTTCCTTGGCAAGCGTTTTTGCAAAAAATGCGACACCTGGCGCGTAGCCAAAGATTATTACGGCATCAAAAGACGACCATTCTGGAGTATCCCATGATCCGGTCATTGTAACGGAATGTCCAAGTTTTTCCAAACCCGCTTTCCACATCTCAGCTTGGACTTTTACGCCACCTTTGGGCGAAATACATTGGAATGGAATTACAAAACAGTATTTCATGAGCGGACCTTTAATTTTTCTCATTAGTCATTGTAAAGAACATATTTTTATCGATATTTTTCATATCCTGCATCAAAAATGTATGGTTCTCTAATTGACATAACTTTGATGCTGAATTTAAAATTTTACAATAGAATTTTATTCCAACAATTCTCTTGAATAATCTTGCAAGTATCTGGAAATAATGAATATAAGTAGACTTTGATTTTTCTGCAAATTCATTTTTATAACGAGCTCCCTTGTTTTTTTCATGAGCTATCAATTTGCTTTTTTCCAAATTTTTATAAAAACATCCGTCAGCAGAAAAGGGATTGTCATCTCTAAATTCTGGAAGCGTTGCTCTGTATAATCTGCGATGCAATGGCATTATAACAAAACCATTGCTAAACTCATTCAAAGCATAGGTTAATCGAGAATATTTCTCATATCCATTTTTGTATTCCAATGATTTATATTCTTGAATAATTGGTTTAAAAGAGGGGTAAATATCTACACCAAATTGCGAGTGTCTGCGATTTATGACTTTGTCATTAAATGGATCGAATCCAGAAAAATGGAAAACGAGCAACGGGAATATTTCCCCCGTTTCCAGATTTTTTACTTTATATTTTCCATTGTCAATGAGCAATTCTCGTTCATGGAGATTCCATACAGCTACGTTTAAGCCGAAGTGATGTGATACCAGCACCTGTTCAGGGAAAAATACAGGTATAAAATTCATCCATTTTTGGTCTACAAATAATGGACCATCGTCATAGCATTGATCTTTAAGTCGTACGCACCACCATTCAACAATGTTGCGGCCCACATTATCGTTTTTTATACTTGCGAAGCCTAAATTAAAAATACCACAACTGAGGATGCTTTTTTCTGTCTGAGCTCCATTAAAGTCTACTTTACAGCAGGAAATATGCGGAGTTAAAATAATGGAATATTTGTCCAAATTATCCCATAAATAATCCAGTTTGTCTGTTACAAACATGTCTGGATCAAGATAGGTAACCTTTTCATAGCCTTGATTAAAAAGTTTCTTAAAACAGAATGGCTTTATAGATGTGTTAAACTCTATGACATTGTATTTAAAAGCCATTTCTTTCCACGAAGGAATCCATGACTCATCCAGCGGTTCGTATTCAATCTCTTTTATGTCCTCAGAACCGAGGTCTGCAAGGAATATAAAAAAGTCTGTATCCGTTTCATGCTTTTGGGCTGATTCTTTTAAAGTCAATGCTTGAGCCAAATAGTTTTTGGAGCAGATTGTAAAAATGCAGTTCGTTGACATAAAATTCTACCTATAGTTAAAGTGATGATTTCCCTCAATTTATCTTTTTATTTTAGAATTTTTACAACCTTTGCAGGAACTCCTGCTGCAACAGAATATGGAGGAATGTCGTGAGTGACAACGGCATTCGCTGCAATAATCGCTCCATCGCCTATGGTTACACCAGATAATATACATGCGTGTTCACAAATCCAGACATTATTTCCTATAATAACAGGACCTTTTACATGTAAGGGTCTTTTATGAGGGTGAAGTAATTGCTCGTCGTACTTAGAACTTCCGTGTGAATTGTCGGAAATATAAACGTATCGTCCTGTCAAAAGGTTGTTTCCAATTGTAATCTGTTGACATGCTGTTATATGATTGAATTCATTAATGTTGCAATTATCACCAATTGTAATACTTGGGGGATTTTTCTTGTTGTTTGGCTGTTCCCAGGCTGTCAATATAACACCTTTTTCAAAACGTGTATTTTCCCCAACAGAAATATATTGCGTTCCTTTAAGTTGGTTTGGATGGCAAATTATCCCCTTCATCAATTTAAACTCACTCTTTATTATAAAAGAGTAAATTCGGACATATAAGTTGTCCAATTTGCAAAAAATGGCAGATATAAATTTATAGAGCATAAGCATATTGTTAATACCCCTTGGCCTTTAATAGTGTGTTGATTTTATCCAAAATTCCGTCATTTTTTAATCCTCCTATAATATCTGCTGTTTCAACAAATTTTTGGTGTCCTTTTGTAAATAAAAGGTTTTCTTTCATGCGGGATACAAACGAAAAATCATAGCAATGTGTTTTTTCGCCTATCATGGATACCAATGGTATTTCCTTGATTTTATAATTATTTAAATGGAAGAAAAATGGCAACAACGCTTCTGCAAAATAGCCGAGGATTCTTCTTTCTCGTGAGTATGGAGATGGAAAAATTAAAGATTTCAAATCATCTAATATATCAAATTGCCATTCACAGAATTTGTCAAATACATCTTTTCTGCATACAAACATATTCGCCGGATGAATCCAATTTTGTTTAAGGAAATAGGTTTCAAATTTTTCCTTGTTTGCTGCAAATCGTCGTTTCAGATATAAGTAAAAAATAGTTACGTCTTCTGGAGTTAATGTTGAAAACTGCCAGTTTAAAATATTTGATCGAAAATAGTATTTTGACGAAAGAATGACATCGTTTCCGTCTAAAATGGATTCAACATTATCTTCAGTAAATTCTTTTTCAAAATATCGCCGATAATGGCATAACCCAATATATTCAACATTATGCAAATTTTTCCAAGCCCAATATTGAGCTGTCAATTCGCAATACATCGGATTCAATACACTTATATTGTCTCCTGAATCATCGGTTTGTATTCCTAAATCTAATTCAGGATGCAGGGCTTTTCCTACATGAATGGGCATATATACATTGTTTTTGTATACTTCTGCATGTTTATGCTGAGCGACTAATATCTTTATCTTATCCACTTTTATGACGCCTTTTTATTTTTTTTTATAGAGAAGGGTGTATAATAGTATATAGGTTATCCAAAATCTAAAGTCAAATAAATGTACTATTTTCTCGAAAAATGATTCAGAAAAAAAGGACATGAATGTGGTTGGAATTAACATAGAATAAGCATATATATATGGAGTCATGTATCCACTAATCCAAATTTTTTTTGAACAGACGATTAAATTGTAAAGAGCCTGCATAAAGGTTCCTATGAAAAAACATAGTAAGAATGTTCCTATGATTCCGAAATCATACCAATAGTGTTGAAAGGCTGTGTCAACATTTCCAAGCGAATATCCGTTGCGATAATTGAAACTGTGGTAATCACGGCCTTCTGTTTTTAGCTGATTGACACCCAATAGATTACCGAATCTGTTGTAAAATAAATTAAAGGTTAAAAGTCCATATAAATTGTCATAATTTTGAAATTTGGGTTCTTCTATAAAGTCATCTAAATTTTGAATTTCTGCACCACAATATATGCCAATTTCGTCAAACCATGTATTTTCTGATTCGTCCCTACCAATCACATATCCTAGTTGTTGAAATGAGAAGAGGAATACAAAAGCGATTGTTAGCCATTTTAAAATGACGTTTATTTTTATTTTTATTTTTCTCAAATTTAATGAGATTATGTAAAAAGAAGCAAATGAAATAAGCAAGCATATCATGGCAGTCCTTCCAGATGATAAAAGGCTCCCTATCATGCATAAAATAAAATTAGCCCATAGCCAAAATTTTATTCGAAAAGAAATATTTTTGTACATCATATAGAATGGCGACAAAAAGGCGCAAATATAACCTACTGTACCGGCCATCCCATAAAAAAAAGCTGTACCTAAAGGCATTTGAAAGACTTTTTCTGTTCCAAATTTAATAGCCACTGTATGAGACACTAATGCTGAAGAGAGGCTGCCTCCATAGTATTGTTTCAACAAGTATATTCGTAATAAATATATTATCAATTGTAGGCCAAACAGAATAAGTAGACCGTTAAGGGATACTAACTTTGTCGGATGATTATTTGTATCAGTGATATGGATTCTTTTGCTTGTCTTACAAAATTTAGAACAGGCGCATGCTCCTAAATAAACGCCTAGATTCCCTAAAATAATAACACTGAATGATGTCCAATGTAAATCTACACTCCATTTTTGGATAAAACAACTCAGTATGAGAGATGCTGTGAAGAAACCGAGTGTAAATAAGAATGCAGGATTTGACAAATCTCTTTTTAAAGAGAAATATTCAAGTGAAAGAATGCCGAAAAGAGATAGGATTAATAGAAGTAAAATCATTTTTTCTCAAACATCTCCATTACTTGTTCAATCACCGGAGCCATGTCAAAGTACTTATACTGACCGAGGCGCCCTCCAAAAATCACATCTTTTTCGCATGTCGTGAGTTGACGGTATTTTTCGGCTAACTCGTTGTTGCGTTTGTCATTTATCGGATAATACGGTTCCATTCCTTCTTTATATTCTGTTGAGTATTCTTCAGAAATCACCGTTTTGGGACAATCATATACAGATTGGCCAAACATTTCGAAATGCTTGTGTTCTATGATTCGGGTATACGGTTGATCGTGGGATGTGTAGTTCACCACGGCATTGCCCTGGTAATTTGGAGTGTCTTCTACGCGGGTCTTAAAACTTACTGTACGCCAGTCTAGTTTTCCAAGTTTATATCCAAAATATTCATCAATTGCACCGGTGTAAACGAGTTTATCAGCGATGTCTCGCCAGTTATCTTTATATTCAGTGAAAAAATCTACACCAGTATGCGTTTCTATACCTTTTAGCAACCCTTCGATAAGCTTGTTGTATCCGCCAATAGGAATTCCCTGATATTTGTCATTGAAATAATTATTGTCGTACACCATGCGAATTGGTAAACGCTTGATGATGAATGCTGGCAAATTCTTACAATCACGTCCCCATTGTTTTTCGGTGTAATCTTTGATAAGTTTTTCAAAAATATCTTTGCCAACAAGTGTAAGTGCTTGTTCTTCAAGGTTAGACGGTTCACGTCCATTTAATGTCGCTATGGCCTCTGCTTTTTGTTCCGCAATTTTTGCTTCAGCCTCGGCGGGAGTACGTGTACCCCACATTTGGTAGAATGTGTTCATGTTAAACGGAAGATTATAAAGCTTTCCTTTATAATTTGCAACTGGCGAAT
>CAMZFJ010000015.1 GCA_947306025.1 uncultured Fibrobacter sp. | reverse complement strand
CTACGAATCCCTCCACGAAACTCCGCTCATTGCAAACCTCATCGCTCGTAAGAAGCTGTTCGAAATGAACCGCGTCATCAGCGATACTGCAGAATACGGCTGCTACCTGTTTGCTAACAAGTGCGTTCCTCTCCTCGCAGACTTCATGAAGAACGAAGTCAAGAAGGGCGACATTGGCGATATCTTCAACGAAGGCAATACCAACGCTGTCGATAACGAAGAACTCATCAAGGTGAACAAGAACATCCGTCAGCATCCGGTGGAAGAAGTCGGTGCATGGCTTCGCGACCGCATGAGCGGCATGACCCGCGTCGTCTAAGCTTCGCGATACTGCGTTGTGGCTGCGCTCACGTACCTTAGTACGCTACGCGCATCCACGCCTTGTCTCGCTCGCTTATACTTGCGGGATGAAAGTTGTCTAATCTTGCTTAGATCGCTTTCGCAAATCTTGCTATAACATAGCAGTTCAAAAACAGCAAAGGCCCGCCGCAAGGCGGGTCTTGTTGTGTTTATGCATTAATGCGGTCTCGCGACGGTTTATTGTTGCGGTGGTTTTGCTGCTTTTTATCTCCCGCCGACGGGGAACATCGCGAACTCCAACTGGAACACTTTGTCGCTGTTCTGGTCTTCTTCGGCGATGAGCGCGATTTCTTTGCGGAAGGCGTTGATGCGTTCCACGATGCGGTCGTAGCCTTCTTGGCTGATGCCGAGGGTGAGTCCCGAGATGTGGCGGCTGCCCGGCGTGTCGCGGTCGATGGAGTCGGCGGCGAGCTTTAGGCAATGCTGGTGGAATTCGCGGAGTGCGAGTTTTGATGTGCGGTCGCCTGTGGTAATGGCGCTTTCGGTCAGCTCGAATTTCCCGTTTTTGTCCTTCTTGATGAGTTCGCATTCCTCGAGCAACTTGACGGATTTTTTCGCCTCGTCTGCGGTGATGTGCGGATGGACCATCTTCGCTAGCGCCTCGTAATCTCCGTTAAATCCGAACATCCCGATTAGACTGCGGATGGTGAGGTGCCGCCAGTGCGAATACACCATGTATTGCGCGTGCCCGAGAACGTGCTGCTTTTCGGTGAAGCGCGCGACCTTGAGTGCGGCCTGCATTTCTTCGAACGCGGCGTTCCGTTCGTCGGTGGTTCCTGCCTGATTGAACTTCACGAGTGCAATGAAAAATTCTGTCTCGTGCTTGCCGAGCCTGAGTCCCGACGCGACTTTGGGAACGCTCTGGTTCGACAGATTCTTGTCGCCGTTCATCACGCGGCTGATAAAATCTTTCGCTTTGAAACCGATTTTGTCCGAAAACACGCGAAGCGAAAAGGCAGGGTTCGCCTCTTTCTTCCCGTTATAATAGTCCCTCAAAAATTCCCGGTAGTCCAGGTATTCGAAGACTTTTCGTGTCGGTTCCTTTTCGGTCATGCTTTAAATGTAAGAAAAAAATTCGATTCGGAAAATTCACGCATTACATTCCCGTTGTCCAGAAACAACGATAAATGGGAGTGTTGTTTCAAAGTGCTTTGAAATTGCGCGCTTCCAATCTAGATTATAGAATGGGGGAATAATCCCCCTGATTGCAGCCCGCGATGCGGTCTTCCATCACCCCCAATGCGGGCTTCAAACGTCAGCCCGCAACGCCTGGCTTAATTGCCTCAAGGAAATGGGACGAACCAAAAGTTGGGCCAATGCAACCAAAAGTGAGGAACAATGGGTATGAAAGGTTTTGGTCAAATAGTGCTTGCAAGCGTTGTCTCGTTTTTCGGAATTTCTGCAGTGTATGCGGCAGAGGCTTCCGCGAAAATTCAAGCGACGGAAGTCGTGAATCTTCCGTCGGAGGCCGCTTATGGTGGCGGCGATAAAGTCGGTTCGCAGCTGGTTGCGGCGACCTACAACGCGGGCGAAGGGCCAGGCATTTGGATTGTAGCTGATGGCGGTTACAGGCTTTATCACAATGGAGCGCTTTTGGCCGAAGACAACCAAGCGGGTCGCGTGCGTTTTGTCCCGATGACGTTCCTTCCCGGTGAAAATGCGATTTCTGTCGTGGGCGTGAACGGCAAGGGTGCCCCGGGCGTTTTGGTGCAGATTGACGATCTCGACAAGTCTTACTATTCCGGCGCGGACTGGAAATCGAAACCTGCCGTGGGGAGCGCCTCGTGGAAGAACAAGGGTCGCGACCTCTCGCAATGGGGCGGCGCGACAACTCTGAATTACGCGAACAACAAACTCCCGAGCGGTGGCTCCCTGAACGGCTTTGCTGTAAACACACAAGCCAAGTGGATTTGGACGAGTGCCGAAACGGATCCGATGGCGGTATTGCTTTATACGTTCTACGTGAAAGCGGAAGGTCTTGGTGCTTCTGCAACGGGCGGCGATGCCGGCAAAATTGTTATCGCAAGCGATTCCACGAGCATCCGAAAGTATTTACAAAGTAACGATGCCGTGACAATCCTCGTGCCCGAAGGTACGTACGATTTCAGGCAGTTCCGCAACGCTGTTACCGAAGCGAAAAGCAAGGGCCGCACTTGGTGTAAAACGGCTTGTACCGAAAAGAACCGCGTGACCGGCAAGACCAACACCTTCTACCGCATCACATTCAAGGCGAACAGCTGCAGCGATTTGACGGAAGCGGGAGTGCAGATTGTGCAGGAAAGCGAAAATCTGCAAAAGTGGGATAACTGGATTACGACCAAGGCGAACAAGAGTTTGGTGGGCATGGGTCGTGGCGCGAACTTGCGCGGTGCTGCTATTGCGGTGCGTACAAACGAAGGCGCTAGCAACCACATTTACCGCAACCTCGCCATTTACGATGTGAACCCGCACTTGATCGAAGGCGGCGACGGTCTTGAAACAGTGGGCACCGCCGATAAGCACGTCAAAAATTTCTGGGCGGATCATATCAGTTACAAGTGGATTTCTGATGGCATGGATATGGAATTTGTCGATAACGCAACCATTAGCTATTTGGATTTTGACGGTGCGAATGAATATAACTGCTGGGGTACGGACCCTTACATGGCGCTTGTCGAAGACGCGCACTTGACTTATGCGAACAACTATTGGCATAACACGTACGGCCGCGTGCCCAAGGTGACGGGCGAAAACAACGGTTCGCAAGTTCATCTGTACAACCAGTACGTCAATTACAATCGCTTTTTTGTTGCCGGTGCCGACGGCCATAGCGCAAATGCCAAGGCCTACGTGCGTTACGAAAACAGCTACATCGACAATGGTCAAGGCTACCTTGCTGAATGGGGCGACAACGGCTATGTTTACTTTAGCGGAGTTTCGTTCGGGAAAGACACCAAGCAACAGCACCGCTACAAGGGAACGGTCAAGAGCGGAATCCCGACTGCAGAAACATTCAATCCGAGTTATTCTTTTGAAAAGCGCGATGTCGCAAACCTCCCGAAAGAAATCCCGACACTCTCGGGCGTGGGTGGCCGCTACGGCAAAATGCCCGAATACAATCAGGTTTCTGGTCAGAGCAACAAGGTGGCAAGCGTTACCTTGACCGCCCCTGCGGCGGGTGCGAAGTTTAATGCGGGCGCGACGGTGACGCTGAAAGCCGATGCCAAAGACAATGACGGAACGGTGAAGAGCGTGGCGTTTTACGTGGGCAATACGCTGGTGGGCACGGCAAATGCGTCTCCGTACCAGGTGAGCGTCGAGGGCGTGGAGCCTGGAATGCATTCTGCAGTCGCAGTCGTCACGGACAATTCCGGGCTCACATGGATGAGCGAATACGTGACCTTTACTGTCGAGGGTTCGGCGGAATCCAGCAGTTCTGCGGTCGCGGAATCCAGCTCTAGCGCTGTTGTAAAATCCAGTTCGAGTGTTGTGGCGTCATCTTCGAGTGCGCAGCCCCCTGTGGAATCTAGCAGCGACGCTTGTGTGGTCATTCCGGGCGAAGACCCGGAATCTTGCGGAACGATCGGCATTGCGCCTTTCGCCATGCTGCGCGCGACCGAAGCCGAGGCCGGCTTCTACCGCATCTTTGACATTCAGGGACGCCCGCTTTTCGCAGGCGACCGCAAGCCCGCTAAAATGCCTGCCGCCCATGTTATTGTGATCGAATACACGTCCACCGGCAAAACATTGCGCCACTATATCCAATAACGATTCCCTAGCGAATGAAGGCGTGCTCGCTTTTCGTAAATCTTATATATATTGGTATCGATGAAGTTCTGCAAAAACATAAAGGCTGTAACGGTTGCTTTTTCGGCGGCCTTTATGGCGCTTCTTGCAGGATGTTCCGATAGCCATGTGGCGGGCAACAGCGCCGAGACTGGTTCTCCAGAACTCGCCGGAATTTTTGTCTTGGATAACGGTTCCCCAGCCGCCCACGCGCGCGTGCAATGCGTGCCGAGCGACTTTAACATTATCTCCGCAGATCGTGCGGAACGCTCTTTGCCACAGGCGTTTGAAACCGAAACCGACGAAAATGGCAACTACGAATTCGACTCCATTCCGTCGGGCCGTTTCTCGATAGAGGCTTTCCATGAAGAATCGGGCCTAATGTTCCTGAAACAGAACTTGGCTATTGAACAAGGCGAACCGCTTGCTTTAAATGACACCTTGCGTCATTCGGGGAGTGTCAAACTTCTCGTGCCGGGCGCGTTCCGTGAAAATCAGGGCGGTGATGCGATTGTCGTCGGAACGACCATTCACAGAAGAATCTCTGTGCAGAATGGGAAAATCGAAGTCGATAGCCTTCCGGCGGATTCTTTCGATATCGTTATCTACATGGATAAATTGTTCCCAGTAAAGTTCGAAAATGTCTCGGTGCAACCGGACGAAACGACGGTCTGGGGAGATTCGGTAATATATTCGTTCACAGCTCCGCTTGCGCTCCCTGAACGTGAAAATCCCAAAGCCGAGAATTCTGCAAGCGGTGATTCAGTCCGTGTCGTTACGGATATCCCGTTAGCCCTTGTGCTCGACTCTTCGGTGTGCGACTTGGACTCTCTTGACCATCTCGTAGGCCGTTGGGAAACTTTCCGCGTTTCACACAGCGCTGCGAAAAAACAGTTGCCCATTGCGGAACCCCAATTACAAAATGGAAAAATGATGTTCTGGGTTCGTCTCGATTCCTTGAATACCGCAGATGAAATCGAGTTGACGTTCAATACGGCTAAAGACCCCGCTTACGCTTTTGACGTATTCCCGACGAATCGCAGCTATTCGTTGGTGTATCATTTTGATAGTGGGCTTTCGCTCCTTGAAGATTCCGCTGAAAAGGGGTATTTCGAAGGCTCCGCCGAAACAGCGACAGGACTTGATTGCGGTGGTGGCGTTCTTGGAAACGGAATGCATCTTGGCGCAGACGATGTCGTGACTGTCAAAAATTCCGCGGGTAAGGATTCTACGCGCAAAGTAAATCTGACTTTTGACGATGACGGCTATTTCTGTTTTTCGCTGTGGCTGCAGCTCGAATCGCTGGACAAGGAGCAATTGATTTTCAAAAAGGCTGAAGAATATGCGCTCCGTTACGTACCCAAGCAAGGCTTTGTCGTGGACTTCTATCATGAAGCTATGCAATCAGTGGCGGAGGATGTGTCTAAAACGGCCGAAGACTCAAGTTACAAAATCTCTTGGGTTTCGGGCGCAGACGGAATTAACGCAGGTGAATGGTTTTACGTCGCTTTCAGCAGGCGTGCTTTTGAACAAGTTTTATTTTATGTGAACAATCGTCAAATCATTTCCGAAGCCGAAAAATCCGATTGGGCTGGAAACGTCAAGGAACGTGCCGATTTTCAGTTGGGAGGCTTTACAGGCAATATAGATGAACTTTCAATCGGCGCGTGTTTCCACGACGAATCTTGGACTTTAACAACTTATTTAAATCAGCATCCAGAGAACCGTTGGCCTTCTCTATCCGCTCGATAGTGTTACAGAATGGCGGAATGCCTATAAAACGGTATCCATTCCTTCGAAAACGATTTCATCGACTTCTAGGAATGTTCCGTTTTTCATGAAAATGGTGAAAAATCCGATTTCGGTTGCGATATCTTTGAAACGGACTTGGTAACTTTCGCTTTCCAAAGTTTCATCACCGGGGCGGAATACAACTTCGTGCCAGTTCTCGTTTGCCTTGGCATTCCACAATGCTTTATTGAATTTGTTGTCGCCGATATCCTTGTAATGTTCTAGCGCTACAGAAAATTCACAGTCACCGCGAACTTTCAATCGGACGGCAGTGAGTCTGCTCAAATCGTAATAACCCGTGTCTAGACCGATGTGCGTGCCGATGAGCACTGTTCCGGATTCGCCAAGCGCAAATTTTAATGAAAGGTATTTCCCCTGAGCACTGTCGATAAGGGCTGTGGCTAAGCTTTTTGAACTGTCTGGCAAAATCCATTGCGCTCCATTGCTTGTGTTGAAGTACCAACCGAAATTCGGGAATGTCTTTGCGATGTTGTTCAAACTATCGCCATCGTCAAAGTCCTCGAATACAAATTCTTGTGTAATGCCCGGCATGCGGAAAAGCGTGTCTGCGGTTGTTCCGTTTTCGACCGAAACGGTTGCAAGGAGCGAATCTCCGGCGACGATGTCGAATATGCCTGCTGGCACGCGAGAGAATACGTATTCGTTTCCGCTACGGGAGGCTGTGTAGGGCGTGGATTGCAGAGCGATGGTTTCGTAAAGTTTAGCGTAGTCGGCTTCTGCTGCGCCTGTGCGTACGGTGATGCTTGCCGATGGCAAAAGCGAAATTTCGGTTTGCTGGGTGTCAAGTGCAGTCCAGGTCATTAGCGAAGAATCGCTGCCTGCAATGCCTTCGATAAATCCGTCCGAAACAACGGAATCAAAGCGCGCTTCGCCCAAGGAATTTGTTGTGGCGGAATCGATGACGGAAATGGTTTCTTTGGAGAATAGTTTTAGACGAGCGTTTATGATGGGCGAGTGGGATGCATCAACAACAGTGAATGCAATTCCGTTTGTGGTCTCGCTTGTCGCTCCAGTGAATTCTGGATTCGATTCGGAGCACGCCCAAAAAAAGGCTGTCAAAAGTATTGTCGCAAAAAAACGTTTCATTATCAATCCTTTTTCTTCATCATCGGGAACAATTGAAAATTTAATTGATAAACACTGTCGCAAATTTGGGAGGGCATCGCATTGACCACTTTTACGATGCTTTTTCTCGTCTCGGCAAGGATTTCGCGAATTTTCTGTATTTGCGAAGAATCGAGAGCCATGGTGAGCGTGCTTATGTCGCGCTCTTCTTTTGGCGTTTCGGCAATGGAACGTTGCGCAAGTTCGGTGATGCTCTTTTGATAGTCGCTAATAGAGGCGCTCAGCCAGTGTTCTTTTGTTTTGATATGGGCTTCGGTTGGGACGATGCGTCCGTTATTTTGTTTGTGTGCAAGGCCCAGTTGCAATAATGCATCGACAGCGCTTTGCACTTGCGTTGCGGTAAGCTTCGGGATGCAAGAGTCTCCTAGAGCTGCTGCGTATTCCGGTCCGCGATAGTCGAATACATCGAGTGCGGAGCGAACCATAGGGTAGAACCATTGCTGAAAATAGCGGTAGCGGGCTTCGTCAAGTTCGCGGCAGGCCGCAGGGCGCATTTTCTGGAGCGTTTCGAAATGCTTGCGCACCTGATCGTCTGTTTTAGCCTTGCCGTAAGCAACCAGTTCACGGAAGTATTCGGCCTTGCCTTCCTTGAATCGGAAAAACTGCACGAACGACTCGATGCTTTTTGTTGAAACATGGCGCTTGCCTTGCAAAATCTTGAGCAATAGGCTTGCATCCATTTCGACGGCGGCAGCGAAAACTCGGTAACTGAACGACGAATCTAGCGATTTTTCCAACTCGTAAAAATCCTGCAAGAAGTTGCGGTAGTCGGAGTAATGTTGATTTTGTTTTTTGCAAGCATGGCCAACCTGCTTTAAAAATACATTTTTTTTATAAAGAGATATTGTTTTAATGCGTTGTGCGATGATTTTTTTACGGGAGTGTTGACATTTTTGTCCACACTTGATTTTTTTCTTTTGCCTTTGAAACACCTAAAAAGGATATATTCATAAAAAAGAGGAGTTCCTATGAATATAGCGAAGAAAGCTGTTTTTCTCGGTCTTGTGTTAGCCTCGGCAACGTTTGCTACCAAGTACGAAGCCGAATCGGCAACGCTTACTGGTGGCTCTGGAATTGTCAACAGTGCTAGTGTCTCGGGAACGGGCTATGTCGATATGAAAGAGGGTGATATCGCCTTCGAAAACGTCACTGCCGAATCTGCGGGCAAGTACCAGTTGACAATACACTACAAGGCGGGCGAATTCAAGTCGAACTACATCAAGGTTAATGGCTCAACTGCCGCCACGGTCGATTTCAACGCCACTACAGGTTGGGGTGACGTATCGACCGTGGTCACTCTTAAGGCGGGCGCGAACAATATCGCCATCGAAAAATTCTGGGGTTGGATTAGCGTGGATTACATCGATGTTTCGCCTTATCAGTCTGTTGCATTTAATTTGAGCGCCAAGCCAGTCACGCCGAATGCGACAGAAAGTGCTGTCAAGCTTTACAGTTTCCTTGTCGAGAATTTTGGCAAGAAGACGATTAGCGGCATCATGACTGGTGACATGAGCAATTACACGAAGGGCGCCGATTTCAAGACGCATGACGACGTGAAGGATATCTACACGCGCAGTGGCAAGTTCCCGGCGCTTGTGGGCTTGGATTTCTTGTTTGCGACGGGTCCGAAGGCTAGCGAATCCTGGTACATGGAATACACGGAAAAGGGAATTTCTCTGGCGAAGGATTTGTGGAACAAGGGCGGTATTCCAGCGTTCTCTTGGCATTGGAAAGACCCGCTGGATGAAAAGGATGCCTTCTACATTAAGTCGGCGGCAGGTTCCAACGAGTACACCGATTTTGATTTCAAGACGGCGTTCAAGAGTGGAACGACCGAATGGAATACAGAGAGCGCTGCGTACAAAGGAATTATCGCTGACATCGACCACATCGCAGAGTACTTCCTCGAATTGCAGAAAGCGGGTGTTGCGGCTATTTTCCGTCCCCTGCACGAAGCCGGTGGACTCTGGTTCTGGTGGAGTATCAACTCGGGTAAGGAATTTGCGGCGCTTTACCGCTTGGTGTTTGATCGCATGGTCAAGGAAAAGGGAGTCAGGAACCTCATTTGGGTCTATAATCCCGAAAGCAAGGTTGTGAGCGACTGGGATCCGGGCGAGGAATACTACGACGTGATTTCCATCGATATCTATAATAACGACAACGATTATTCCAGCAATTCGGGCGCGTTCGAAAAGTTCAAAACCGCAACGGGTGCCAAGAAAATTATCGCACTTACCGAAAACGGTCCAATCCCTGACGTGAAAAACATGCACGATGATGAGGCTGTGTGGAGTTGGTGGATGCCTTGGTACAGCACTTGGAGTGGCAAGTGGCCGGGGCAAACCGCCAATAGCGTCTGGAAAAGCAACATGGCCGATGCTCGCGTGATTACCATCGATGACATGCCCGGTTGGGACAAGTACAAACCGAGTGAATCGGAACAAACCACGCGCATGGCTGAAAAACTTCACTTTAGCGAACGCGCGGTTACCACGGGAATCTTCGACATGAAAGGTCAGTACATGGGCCTCTCGGAACAGGGACTCCCGCAAGGTCGCTATATAATCCGTAAAAAAGTGGAAGGGCGTACGATGTTCATGCCGTATAAAAAGAAATAATTGCTTTTAAAAAGCCTTCAAGGAATCGATTGCGTAATGCAAAAAAGATTCCGGAGGCTCTTTTGGGGATTTATAGCCATAGAATTGAAATGAGGAGTGTCATGGGAAAAGCTTTCTTTAAAAACGTGGTTGCTTCGACCGCAATTGTAGCCTGCAGTGCGGGCGTTGCTTTCGGTATTACCCCGAATAAGCTTGTTTCGGGTGGCCTGTTAGCGCATACAAGCTCGACGACCACAGATTACCTCACCGACGGTTATTTGACCAACTGGAAAAGTTGCAGTGCTAAAGAAATTGCATTGAATGTGGGCGAGGGGCCTAAAAAGCTTTTGATCAACTGGGAGTCTTTTGGCGATTGCGCCTGGGCGACCAATTTTACGAGCAACTGTTCGCATAGCGGTGTTGCTCTCTCCAATTTTAAAATTCTCACTTCTGCAAATTCCACGGATGGCTCGGATGGTGACTGGACTGAAGCTGCAAACGTCAAGGACAATCCCGTGATGGCTCGCGGTGTAGAAATTGACTTTGAAGGAAAATCTTGGTTCAAGTTTGTAAGCGAAGGCGATGTCGGCAGGATCTTAGAAATCGAAGCGTTCGACATGACGGATGGCGGAACGGATACGTGGTTCTTTATGGGCACGAGTATTAGCCAAATGGGAATCAAGCAACAGGAAACGGATTCGACGACGGCACAACTGATTCACGCTCGATTTCCGGATTACACGCCTGCCATGCTTCGTGGAGGCATCAGTTGCATCAACAGTACCGAAGTGGTTGAGCGCTTGGACGATTACCTGAAATACGCTGGCAATGTGAAATTCTGGGCAATCGAAATGGGAACGAACGATGCCTGGGGCGGTGGCGACTGGAATCTCGATACTTACGTCAAAAACATGCAGACAATTATTGATTCGGCAAAGGCTCACGGAATTACGCCGATCATTGCACGCATTATCGCAACGAATCCTGAAAAGTCGGGATGGCAAATTAACCCGGCGTTCCTTGAGGCTGTAGATAAACTTGTTGAAGATAACAAATTGCCCAAGGGTCCTGATTTTTACGGTTATTTTTTGAAACATCCCGAATTGCTTGGTAGCGACGGTGTCCATCCGAATTCCGAAGGCGGCGGGCAGGCGATGCACCACTTGTGGGTCGAGGCGCTTGCCCCTCTTTACGCGGTTGGTGACACGGCGAAAAAGGATACGCCCGAAGGGAATGAATCGACTCGTGTGGTGCGCCGCAATGTGTCCGCAAAACTTGTGCTGCCTATAGTTTATACGCAAAAACGAAATGTTTTCATCGAAAAAATTTCTGGAAAAACGGATATTAGTTTGGTGACTGTCACGGGGCATATTGTTGCTTCGAAACGCAATCTGGATGCTGACGAATCGCGCTCTCCGGTTGTATTTGAAAATGTCCCCGCCGGTCGATACATTGCTGTGATTCGTAACGGTTCCGCACGAATCGCAAGGCATGTGCGAGTCTGGTAAGGCTCGGTTTGCCGTTGTCTATAGACAACTCTTTTTTTTAAAAACAAAGCCTTCAATGCATAATTGGAGGTATTTTTATATACAGAAACGTGTGTGTGGATGTATATGGGATGTTTGGTTTCTATTTTAGAAGCCGGAGCGCGGGGCGCATTTTCCTTGGCGCTTTTTGCTTTTTTTTGCAATGCCGTTGGTGGCTGAGGTTGCAAAAATTCAAGTGTAGTCTATAGACAATCTTTCTTGAATTGTCTATAAGTATTTTGCTGAAATAGAATGTATTTTTGTAAAGAACTTCCTAAAAATGGTGGATAATATGGGTTTGATGTTTGGTTCTCGTAAAGGTCTCGCCGCTTCGGCGCTTTGCTTAACGGTGTATGGGGTTGTTGGGGCTAGTGCCGAGCCGCTGGCATTCCCTGAAGCGTTGGGCTTTGGGGCTCAAGTTACAGGTGGTCGTGGTGGTACGGTGTACCATGTGACGAATCTGAATGATGATGGTGTCGGCTCTTTCCGCGATGCGGTAAGCCAAGGGAATCGCATTGTTGTTTTTGACGTAGGCGGCATTATCAATATCAAGACGGCCGTTTCCATCAGAAGTAATATTACGATTGCGGGGCAAACAGCTCCAGGCGAGGGAATCGCTATTCACGGCGGCAAACTCAGTACGGGCAAACAAAGTAATATTATTATCCGCTACTTGCGCATTCGTCCTGGTGAAAAAACGGCTTCTACAAAAGATGACGCCCTGAATCTTTACGACGCAAAAAATGTCATTGTCGATCACTGCTCGGTAGAACTTGCTCCGTGGAACAACTTTGGTGGAAGTTCTGATAATAAAGATTATCGCGTTACCGGCGTGACTGTGCAAAATTCGCTCATCGCAAATCCGATTGGTCAACAGTTTGGCGCGCATATTGAATCCGTAGATGGAACTTGGTCTTGGTATTACAATGCATTCGTGAATACGCACAACAGAAATCCGCTTGATAAAATTAACGATGTTTTTGTGAACAACATCCTTTACAATTTCGAAGCGGGCTACACGACGCACACAAGCACACACTTCAATCATGATATCGTGAATAATTATTTTGTCTATGGTCCGGCGGGTAAAAATGAATGGTTCCAGGTCGATAAAAACCAAAGCATTTACGCAAGCGGAAACATGATTGACAAAAACCGTGATGGAGTGCTCAATGGTGGACCCACGAATGTTTCGTATTATCAAGGGGCGGGCGAAGAGCTTAAGCAACCTTGGAATGATCTTACCAAGAATGGTCCTGTGTTGACTGCAGCAAGTGCATGGCGCTATGTGACATCGCAAAGCGGCGTGCTCCCGTACGATGATATTGATTCTCTTGTTTGGCATCAAGTAAATACGCTTGGGAAGGCGGGCGCATTAGTGAAAGCCGTGGGCGATATGGGCCTCAAGACGAACAGTGGTTGGGGCGAAGTGATTGCAGGGACTGCTGCAAAGGATTCCGACAAGGATGGCATGCCCGATTATTTCGAAGAAGCTATGGGTTATGACGTGGTTAAAGATGATGCAATGACCAAGGAAAGTGATGGTTATGTGCGCATCGAAAAGTACATCAACTGGCTTGGCGCCATGCACATGCAAATTACGGACGATGAATCGTCTCGCGACTTTGATTTGCGTTCGATTACGCGCGGGTTCTTGCCGGTTTCA
Organism: uncultured Fibrobacter sp.; assembly: GCA_947306025.1. The sequence goes on along the minus strand of CAMZFJ010000015.1, from coordinate 1,562 downwards.
CCGACCTATAGCATTGTGAGTACCGAAAAAGGAACCGCTAACTTGCTGGCTGATGGCCATACGGTGCGCTTTACGCCCGACAAAAATTTTAAAGGCCTTGCATCGTTCAAGTACACCGTGAAAGGCGACGACAAAACAGAATACACTGGCCGCGTCGAGGTGCTCGTTGAAAAAGGCGAAACCGTGCCAGAAGAAACTCCGTCAGATTCCGGCACAACGCGATTGCTTGTTCCGTATCGTGAACAGATTGCAACTCCCATTGATATCTATCGCGTAGATGGGAAAAAAGTTGGCGGCATGTTCGGTGTTCCTGACGCGACTACGCGTAAATTAAAAAATGGTAAACGCGCAAAAGTTGTGAAATAAAATATTTGGATTGCAAAAAAGAAGCCCCAAAGATTGACTTTGGGGCTTTGCGCTTTTAGAAATTTATCTGTTACTTTACTTGTGCTTTCTTCGTTCTTACGAAGACGAATACGCCAAAGGCTGCCAACAGCACAAATGCAAAGATGCTGACTTTGACGCAAGCGTGGAACGGCTTACTGCGATATTCCATGCGGACTTCAGACTTGCCCTTTGGAATTTCAACAGCGCGGAGGTCGCCGAATGCCTTGTAGACCTTGGCTTCCTTGCCGTTGACGGTTGCTTTCCAGTAGGGGTGGTAGTTGCCTGCGACAACCATGAATCCTGCGCGGTCGCTTTCGACCTGGAATACCTGCGTGTCCATCTTGGGGCTTGCGACAAGCTTAGCCTTGCCTTGAGCCATGCCGCCTTCGCCCTTGTTTTGCGGTTCTTCGGAGAGAATGACTTTTTCGCGGTATGCAAATCCATTTTTCAAAGCATCGATGGCCTTGGAATCTTCCATCGTGGTGGATTCACCGTAGATGTAAGCTTCGCCCATAGCGGTTGTAATCGGCATGTAGGTGGTGCCGCGCTGAGTATCGAAGATGATAGCGCCGATGTTCATGAGGTCGAGGAACGGGTGCGGTGCGTTTTGATCGTTGATGTTCAGCAAGTAGTTGGCGTTACCTTGTCCGCCGCGGAATTCGCGGTAGCTGGCAAGTTCGTTGTCGTGGAATCCATCGGCGTTACGCATGTTGTATTGCGGGAAGATGTTTCCGCTGACGGCCTTATTGCGGGAAAGCGAAAGCACGCGTGGCGTATTGATGGAGTCAGCTTTGTAAGCTGCCTTGAGTGCTGCGACAACGCCATTTTTGGGCTGTATGTATTCGTTTGCGGCAACATTTTGGATAAATGCACCATTGATGGTCATGAGCTCAATGCCGGCGACGAGGGCGAGGATGCCGACTTTCGCCGGAGTGCTCCCTTTCCATTTGAACACGGCAATGCTTACTCCGATGACGACGAGAATCAAGATGAAACTCGGGATGATCTTTGCGGCGGTGGCGTTCATCAAGATTTCGTTAAGCGGCTTGAAATACGGTGCTGTGACCGGATCGTTCAAGAGTTTTTGACCTCTCATGAGGAACATGCCGATAACGGCAAAACCAATAACGACCGCTGCTTGAACGCCTCTCGAAGTTCCTGGGAGTTTTGCCTTG